>JAFDCR010000155.1 GCA_019312685.1 Deltaproteobacteria bacterium
CGGTATCGCCTCGATCATCATAGGACTTATCCTGGGAGGCACAGCCGTATGGCTTGCTTATGAAACAAAAAGTCTTCTCATTGGCGAAAGTGCCAATATAATGGTAAGAGAAGGTATACGTGAAATCATTCTCAGATTTGAAGGCATAGAAAACATAAATGAGATACTGACCATGCACATGGGACCTGACTTTGTCCTGGTTAACGTCAGTATAGATTTTAATAACGATATCCCGGCCGGAGATCTTGAAACTATGATCGCCCGCATGGATGGGCAGATAAAAGAAAGCTTCCCCACCGTCAAACGTATTTTTGTGGAAGCGGAAGCAAGGCGTACTCTTAGCTGCACTGAAAAAACAGAGGAAGAAAATGGCTGAAAAAATTGAACCGGAAAAAGGTAAATGGTACTACCGCTTTGACCAGGGAAAAAACTTCAAAATTACGGACATTGACGAGGTAAAATGCGTAGTGAAGATCCAGTACCTTGGTGGTGATACCAGTGAAATTGATATGGAGACGTGGGACAAGCTGGAACTGCAGAAATCGGAATAATAAATACATCCTCACATAGCTCTGTACTCCCGTTTCTTCATCCTATTCCTTACTCCTCTTAATAAAAAACGTCTCGTGCCCACAGGACAGGTCCGCTCGCTGGAGACATGATCCTGCCAGTACCAGCAAAACATATTTCCCTACACCCGCATTTCCGGCAGTCTGGCTGATCATCTTTTATGATTATTCTCATTTCATAAAAAGTAAGGGGCAATCATGTGTAACTCGATAACCTTGCAAAAATAATGAAATATTGAACTTCATGATCTGGTCTGGGATTTTACAAATTTTTCTACTGCGTGAGGCAGGAACTTTAACACCTTCCTGCAGGCACAGAAGAAGATTTCGGTATGACAATATTGGCTTGAGTCTGTTATATATGTATAAAATTAAATAACTTTTGTTGTAATGACCCGCCGTCCTGATATAATAGTTTTTTTTGAATTGAAGAGTTGAAAGCATATGGGCCCGGGTTTCGTTTGGATTCAGCACTGAAAGGGGGACAGATATCATAGCCTGTAGCATTTCAAAAGTTTAATATTTTCAACCAAGTGATCCTTTGGCCGGGTCCTTTCCGGCAATAGGAAGATTTCGATAATGCTGCTGCACTGGGCACATAATAGATTATGACTGACGAGAACAGTAAAGAATTGTACCGGGTCACCTTCCTGCCGGGCGGACGCATGGTTGAAGTTGAATCCGGAACTTCACTGATCAAGGCCGCCAGACTGGCCGGTGTGCATATCAACGCCTCGTGCGGCGGCAGCGGTGTATGCGGCAAATGTCGGATTCTCCTGGAAAGCGGCACCCTGACAGGCGGCAAGAGCGAGAAGCTGTCTGATGCCGAATACGATGAAGGCTATCGCCAGGCCTGTCTCGCTACCATTGACAGCGATGTTACCATCACGATACCGGCCGAGTCCAAGCTGGCAAAAGGCGCCCTGCCTACAGAGGTCCCTATCAGGCACAGGGCGCGTATGTATGATTTCAATATCGAGGATCTGAAAGAGGCTGGTGTCTTTGTGCCGCCAGTGGAAAAAAAGCTGCTCCAGCTTTCAGCGCCGACCCATGAAGACAATATGGCGGATGCGGGCCGTATTATCCAGGGCTTGAGAAACGAGTATAACGAACATGGCATGATCACCACCCTGCATGTCCTCAAAAAGATGCGCTCCGCTCTTCGGGAAAAAAACTTTGAGGTAACGGTTACCCTGAGCAGGTCCGTCAGTAAAGGAGGCAAGACCCATATCGTCAACATCCAGCCGGGAGACTGGACCCACAGAAATTACGGCCTGGCTTTTGATATCGGCACAACCTCGATCCATGGCAGTCTGGTGGACCATCAGACCGGCAAACTGATATCAATACGGTCAGATTATAATGCTCAGATAAGTTACGGCGAGGATGTCATTACCAGGATAATCCAGGCGGAAAAACCCAAAGGGCTGCATCTGATGCATGAACTGGTAACCAATACGATCAACGGTCTTATTGCAAAACTGCTTTTGAAAAACGATGTAGCCCGTGACGAGATAACCTCCATCACCCTGTCCGGCAACACGACAATGACGCATCTCCTGCTTAGCCTGGAGCCCCATAATATCAGACGGGCTCCCTATGTGCCGGTTTCAACCTTTTTCCCGCCTATCAGGGCCAGGGATATCGGTATTAATCTGCCGCTCCGTGCAGTTGCCCTGGTTTTTCCGTCAATTTCCAGTTATGTAGGCGGGGATATCATTGCCGGAGTCATGGGTTCGGGAATGTACCGCACCAAGGCGGTTACCCTGTATATAGATATTGGCACCAATGCCGAGATCGTCATCGGCAACCGTGACTGGCTTGTATGCGCAGCCTGTTCAGCCGGTCCGGCTTTCGAAGGCGGTGGCATAACCCATGGGATGCGGGCTGCTGCAGGCGCCATCGAGGATTTCAGCATCAATCCCGCAACCTATGAACCGATGAACATCACCATCGACAATAATCCGCCCATCGGCATCTGTGGTTCCGGCCTGCTGGTCATTGTTGCCACCCTGTTCGAGCACGGGGTCATCGACCGGCAGGGCAAGTTCAACCGCAAACTGGAAACAGACCGCATCCGCGAGGGAAGAAGCGGCTACGAGTATGTCCTGACCTGGGAAAAGGAAGCGGGCGGCAACTCGGATATTGTGATCAACGAGGTGGATATTGAAAACTTCATCAGGGCAAAGGCCGCCATCTATGCAGGATGCAAAACCCTTATCGAGGGCGTCGGCCTCCAGGTCACCGACCTGGAGCAGATCATCCTTGCTGGAGCATTCGGCAGTTACATAGACCTTGACAGCGCCATGACCATAGGTCTACTGCCGGAAATCGATCCGGACAGGATCCTCTATATCGGGAACGGCTCTCTCCTTGGCAGCTGGATGAGCGAGATGAGCAACCATATCCGGCGGGATGTGGTTGATGTGGTAAAGAAGATGACCAGTTTTGAACTATCCGAGGTAAAGGATTTCCACAACCAGTATGTGGCTTCGCTTTTTCTGCCCCACACAGACATATCCCTTTTCCCGGAAACCAGCGCCAGATTAAAAAAATCAGAATAAAAAAAACAATTCTTAATTTTCAATTTTTCTAAGGGGGTATTATGCAGGTACTCGTTCTTTATTTTTCAAAGGGGGGCAACACCGCGAAGCTGGCAAAAAACATTGCCGAGGGTGTTGAAGCAGGTGGTGCCGAAGCAGTGGTAAGAAAGACCTCGGAGGTAACCAAGGATGATTTCCTGGATGCTGCCGGGGTTATTGCCGGCTCTCCGGTTTATTTCGGTGTCATGGCAGCGGAGCTTAAAAAAATATTTGATGAATTTGTCTCCACCCGGCGCAAGATGGAAAACAAGGTGGGAGCGGCCTTTGCCACCGGCGGACACCACACCGGCGGCAAGGAGACGACCATGATGTCCATAATCCAGTGTCTGCTGATTTACGGCATGATCATTATCGGCGACCCCATGGATGCCTCCGGTCATTACGGTGTGGGCTGCGTAGGCGCACCTGACGATACTGCTGCCAGCGACGGCTTCAAGCTCGGCAAAAGGGTAGCAGAGGTATGCGCAAAGCTCCAGGCGTGACCCGCCTTCCTTCTCCATGAAAAAAAAAGCGCTATCCCGACGGCAGCGATACTGTTGCTGCTTTCTGTTCTTATCCCCTGCCCCCTCTTTGCAGGAGCTGCCGCTTATGTTCCGGGTGAGATCCTGATAAAATTCAGGGACGGAACAATTGCTGGAGATGCCAAGCGCCTCCATGCCTCTTTGAAAACCGTTCTAAAAATGGAATTGCCCAAACTGAAGCTGCAGCACCTGAAGCTTCCAGAAGGGATGACTGTTGAAGAGGCTCTAAGAAAATACCGGCAGGACCCCATGGTCGAATACGCTGAGCCGAACTATATGGTCCATGCACTTGAGACAACGCCAAATGACACATCATTCAACCAGCAATGGGGCCTAAGCAATACCGGCGATTACGATATTGATGCCCCTGAAGCCTGGGACATTACAACCGGTGCCGAAAATATCATCATAGCTGTAGTCGATTCCGGTCTTGCCTACAATCATCCTGATTTTGCAAACAACGTCTGGACTAATGAAGCAGAATTGA
>JAFDCR010000156.1 GCA_019312685.1 Deltaproteobacteria bacterium
ATAATATTAAAAGGAAAAATCTGCCCCTTGTGTGTATGACCGGAAAGCTGCAGATCGAAAAACCCGAGACTTGCCCTGTCCACATCAGGACGGTGCTTGAGCAGCAGGGTGAACTTTTCCCTGTCCAGCGACTGCAGCATGGATGCTTCTGATGTATCAGGCGGTTTACCCCTGTAATGCAGGGCCCTGTCATCCACCCCGGCAATATTCAGGTTGGGTGTTACGCTTACGCCCGTGTTTCTCAGGACGACAAAGCCGGCCTTATGCGTGAAGGTAATTGCCTCCTCTAAGCCAGCATAAAACTCATGGTTGCCGGTCACAGCGTACTTGCCGTATTGCGGCCTGATTTCCTGCAGCATCTCAGCAAGCCCTTCCAGCCTGCTTATCTGCCCGTCCACAAGATCGCCGGTGGATACCAGGATGTCAGGCTCGGCTTGTTTCACAACAGCAAGGATTTTTTGCAAGCGTCTGTGCCTGACAATAAGCCCCAGGTGCACATCGGATATCTGTACAATCCGAAACCCGTTAAGGGAAGCCGGAATTTTTTCGTGCGACAGCGTAACCTTTTCCAGCCGGATGTCCCAGGCTTCAAAAGCACCCAATATGGAGACAAAAAGTGAAAAGGCCAGCGGCAGATAAAAGGCAGCCTTCGGGTCCGCCTGCAATGCGAGTTTTTTCTGGAGAATGAGTCCTCCGGCCCAGATGAGAATCCGGTAGCAGTCAACCGCAAGAGCTGCTGCGCTAAAGACAAATACTATCCCCATCCAGATAAAGCCGAAATAGGCAAGGAAAATGGCTAGCTGTTCAAAGCCGCTGCGCTCGGCCAGTCTGACAAGGATGGGGGCTGCGATCATGAGCAGCAGAAAAACAGCAGTGATGGAATAACCCCAGGCCGGCAGACTCAGGGCAGCTTTTACCTTAAGGAAAAAGTAAAGATGGAATCCACCGTAAATAAGCAGAAAGCTCAGCAGGAAAAGTGACATAAAATTACGTTTTAAAAAATATCTTGCGCCGCTATGTACACTATTACCCAGAACATTGTTCTGGCAGTAATTTTTTTGCGGATTATACTATATAATATAAACTTATTCCATAAGATGAGAGGAAGGTAATTTTGCTCCATCCCTTTATAAAAAAAATATTTCATTTCAGCTGCATCTGTCTCTGCCTGCTTCTGCCCGGCAGTAACACCACGGCCTCGGATCAATTTGCTGAACAGCGTCGGGCAATGGTCAGGGTCATCGAGACCGATGTTTATCTAACCAGTTTCTATATCAACAAGGAAAAACTCGATCCGCGGGTCATGGCTGTTATGGGGAAGGTTGAACGGCATAAATTCGTACCGTCCTCCCAGGAGGCCTGGGCCTATGCCAACCAGCCGCTGCCCATCGGCCACGGCCAGACGATTTCTCAACCTTATATTGTGGCGCTCATGACCGATCTCGCCATGGTTGACCCGGGTGATAAGGTTCTTGAAATCGGGACCGGTTCAGGCTATCAGGCCGCAATTCTAGCTGAAATGGGAGCTGAGGTGTTCACCATCGAGATCGTTGAACCTTTGGCTGAAAAGGCTGCAGAACGTTTGACAGGTCTGGGATACAATATGGTTAAAACCCGCACGGGTGATGGGTATTACGGCTGGAAGGAAGAAGCGCCCTTTGATGCCATTGTTGTGACCGCCGCCGCCAGTCATGTTCCGCCGCCGCTCATTCGTCAGCTGAAGCCGGGGGGAGTTATGGTGATCCCGGTGGGCAGCAGGTTTATGGTGCAGCAGTTGGTACTTGTAGAAAAGGACAATGCCGGAAAAATAACCACCAGGCAGATTCTGCCGGTCCGTTTCGTGCCGCTTACCGGAGACCATTAGAGCTTCTATGGCCAGCATGACACCAGACAGCTCCCAGGAAGTTTCCCCACCACGTTTTACAATTCTGCTTGTCTCAGCAATGGCGCTCTCCTATGAAATTCTTCTCATGCGCCTTTTTTCCATTGTCCAGTACCATCACTTTGCCTACATGGTTATAAGTCTTGCCCTGCTCGGATATGGCGCCAGCGGTTCTTTTCTCACGTTTTTCAGGCAGCGCCTTCTGCAGAATTTTGCGGCATCTCTCATTACCGGTATAATTTTCTTCGGTCTAACAGCAGTGGTATGCTTCTTTGCCGGGCAGCATTTATTTTTCAATCCGGAAGAGATGCTCTGGGATAAGAGGCATTGGCTGAAGCTTTTCGTGCTCTATATCCTCCTGGCCCTTCCGTTTTTTTTCGCAGCCAACTGCATAGCACTGACATTTTCCCGATACAAAATGAAGATATCAGCGATTTATGCCGCTGATCTTTTCGGGGCAGGGCTGGGCAGCATGATTGTCATAGGTCTGCTTTATTTTGTTTTTCCCCAGAATATTCTGCTCATAGTGGGAAGCATTATTCTGCTTATTCCGGTAGTTGCCCTGTTTGAACTTCGTCTACTTTCCTGGAAGCGGGTTTTCCTGTTTGCGGCTCTGGCTGCCATCCCATTACTGCTGCCGTCAGGCTGGAAAGAGTTGATCATTTCCCCATATAAAGGATTAAGCCAGCAGATGCAAATCCAGGGCAGCAGGATTATTGAGGAAAAGTCAAGTCCTCTGGGAATTCTGACAGTGGTTGAGAACAAAAAGGTCCCCTTCCGGTATGCGCCCGGCTTAAGCCTTGCCGCAGAGTCGGAACTGCCGGAACAGCTGGGCGTATTTACGGACGGCGATGGTTTAAGCGTCATCACCAGGTTTCCGGAAAACAAGGACAAACTCTCCCATCTTGACATGGTTACTTCAGCCCTGCCATATCATTTACGGCAGCTGCAGAATGTCCTTGTTCTCGGAGCCGGCGCCGGTTCAGATATGCTGCAGGCCATTAACGCAGGAACGCTTGATATAACAGCGGTTGAACTCAATCCACAGGTTGTTGATCTGGTAAGAAAAAGAGCCGGATTTTCCGGGGGGCTCTATGACCTTGACAATGTCCGGGTATATATTGATGATGCGCGCAGTTTTGTTGCCGGCAGTACAAAGACCTTTGATCTGATACAGGTACCGGTTCTTGATTCATTCAGCGGTGCAACAGCCGGTCTCTATGCCCTGAATGAAAATTACCTTTATACTAAAGAGGCACTGCAGGAGTATATCAAGCACCTCACACCGGACGGCTTCCTCTGTTTGAGCCGCTGGATCAGACTGCCGCCGCGGGATACCTTGAAGCTTTTCACAACAGCGGTCGAAACACTTAAAGGAAACGGGATAAAAGAGCCGGAAAATCATCTCGTTATGGTCCGCAGTTGGCAGACAGGCACCCTGCTCATAAAAAAAACCGCTTTTACTAAAGCTGAAATTGTTGCAGTGAAAGAGTTTTGCAGCAAACGCTTTTTCGATCCGGTTTTTTATCCCGGCATGCAGGAGCAGGAGGCCAACCGTTATAATATTATTTTCGAGCCTTATTTTTATCAGGGTGTCGTCAACCTGTTGGGAGAAAATTCCGGCTCGTTTATCAAAAGATATAAGTTCAACATAACCCCGCCTACAGACGACAAACCGTACTTTGCAAACTTTTTCAAGTGGCAGACCCTGCCGGAGCTGTTACGCCTGAAAGGACAGGGGGGTATTGCGCTTCTTGACTCCGGCTACTTGATCCTTGTGATCACCCTGGCACAGGCCATAATTGCAAGCCTTATTATTATTCTCCTGCCCGTACTTTTGAAATCTGCCGGCAGGGTTCAATCAGTAAACTGGACCCGATCACGTGTAGCGCTGTATTTTTTTTCGATCGGGCTTGGCTTTCTTTTTCTGGAGATAGCCTTTATGCAGAAGTATATTCTCTACCTGGGACATCCCCTGTTTGCAGCGGCAGCTGTTCTGGCAATTTTTCTGGTTTTTGCCGGGATGGGCAGTCAATATGCCCAAAAAAGAAAGTTTCATGCAATTTGGCCGGTTATGATAATCTTATGCCTGGGTCTAATTGAATTAGCCGCATCCGGGTTATTGTTCAATATTCTTGGTGACCTGATCCGGCCCATGAAGGTTCTCGTGGCGGTTTTTATGCTTGGCCCCTTGGCCTTCTGCATGGGGATGCCTTTTCCTTTGGCCTTGACCGAGATTGGCTCGGAGGTATCGGAACTGGTGCCATGGGCCTGGGCGGTGAACGGCTGTGCTTCGGTCATTGCCGCGGTTCTTGCCACTCTGTTGGCTGTTCATTTCGGTTTTAGCACAGTTGTTCTGAGTTCTCTGGTTCTTTACGGGATTGCGGCAGTGACATTTCCGGCCGGACAAAAGGAGCAGGTAGGAACTTGATTAATATTATCAGGTGATTTTGAAGAACCAAACTGATTAAGAAGAGGGATGAAATGCCTATTTATGAGTTTTTCTGTCAGGACTGCAACACGGTTTTTAATTTTTACTCCCGGCGTATCAATACAACCAAGATCCCGGACTGTCCGAAATGCGGCAGGGAATTGAAAAAAATGCTGTCTTCTTTTGCAACTGTAGGTAAAGCGAAAGAAGGGGGTGAAGAGGACCTGCCTCCTGGTTTTGATGAGTCCAGGATGGAGAAGGCACTTGGAGAACTGGCCAGGGAAGCGGAACAAATGAACGAGGAAGATCCAAAGGCCATGGCCGGTCTGATGCGCAAATTTTCCGAGAAAACAGGGCTGGAGTTGAATGAGAATATGGAAAAGGCATTATCCCGTCTTGAAGCCGGAGAGGATCCTGACCAGATCGAAAAGGAGATGGGCGATGTCTTTGAGGGGGAGGACGGCCTGCCTTTTGAATTCCGACAGGCCGGAAAAGGAGCCAGACGAAAGGCTCCCATCCATGATGAGACACTGTATGAAATGTAATGCTTGAGCAGTTCAGCCGGGCAGGTTTGCCATAAATTCGACTATTTGATTTTTTGGAGAAACAACCAGTTCGAACGGACAGGAAAGTCTTTCTCGCAGAATGTCGCATATCTCAGGTCTATCAGGAAAGGGGGTTGCAATAATTAAACGATTGTCATGAAAATCAATTGGGGCGATTTGTAGTCTCCTGGCCATATCCTTTGACAGCCGGTTCAATGCCTTGTCGCTTGTGGAAAATTTTTGCAGGTTTACAAACCTCTTTCTGAATTTTTCAGCCAGTACCCTGCAGAGCTGCTCTTCGTTAAGATATCCCAATTCAAGGAGCAGTTCTCCAAGTTTCACCCGGCGCAGCTGTTTTTGAATAGCCAGTGACTGTCTTACGGTTTCAGAAGGCACCAGGCCGGACCTGATTAAAATATCACCGGTGTGAAAACCACTGCTTTTATCTTTTATCATTTTTGATTGCTGCAGGATTTTTTCGATATCCCTCTGGAGAAGTTTTTCTCTCCTGGCAATAATCGTCCCCAAACGGAGCTTTCTCAGCTGGTACTGTTTATTGATGACACTCTGCAGAATGTCATCTGACAGTAAATTGTGTTGGACAATAATTTCCCCCAGCCGCCGTAACTGATAATGAGCTCTGATATTCTTGTAGGAGAAGAAGATATATTTATAAAGTGTTTCAGGGTTGGTGGATAAAGCAAAAAAGCCGGAATTAAAATCCTGGTCACCCGGGACCTGGATCTTGAATGAATCTCTGCTGAATGTTTCCAGCATTTCAGAGAAATTACCGACATTCTTCAGGTTCACCCCTAAAGGCCTGTTCACAAAAGCAAGAAACTGGAGATCCTCAACAGGAAGGATTAACAGATTGCCGTCAGTATCCATAACAGCTATTTCGCGGTCATATTGAGGATAAAAGGCCTTTTCAAGACGCGATTTCAGTTTCCTGTTTTTGAGCCCTACAATTACCGGTTCATATACACAGTTGGAAATATCTATATCTTCAAATTCTATAGCCTCAACAACAGCCTCATCAACAGCCTCATCAACAGCCACAGCGAAAAGTTCTTCCATATCATTGAGATCAATTTTATCGCGTGTTGTTTTTCCCATATCCAAATCCACCCAATGATAAACACGGGGATGAGATCAATAGCAGTTTACCCTTCCGCGGTAGTAATAATATTCAGCCGAATAAAGTAACCGGGTATTGACTTGGTCAATATAGAGCTTGCAATCTGATAGAATTATTCTTCCATAAAAATTCACATATTAATTCTTCAGGTAGACTATGTAAACTCTATATTGTCTGTGACTGAAAATATCAGTCATGACATAATTGTGGTTAGGTTGAGGAAAAACCGGGCAAGACAAACGTTACTGATCCGGCTGGTAAAAGGAGGATAACGTCTAAAGATTTAAGGATAATTTTTAATCAGGAGATAGTTAGGAGGAAGAATATTCAAAATAAATATTCAACGGTAGATATATTTCACAAAATAGAGCTCGTTATTGAAGAAATATTCCCCGAAATATGTTTCACCTCCCTTGATATGCACCTGGTAATTCAGAACTCTCTGGCTGCCGTCCTGTCCTGTCAGATAAATCCTGCCCTGCCTCAGTGACCCTTCGATCCGCCAGGTGCCATAGGCCTGCTCGTTACCGGCCACACCCCAGTTGCCGGTCTGGTAGCCGCCCTGGTCGGTAAAGGTGCCGCTGTAGCCCGCCTCGTAGGCCTCTTCATAAGTGCCGTCCGGTTTGAGGAAGAGATTGGTAAGGGTATTTGTCGTGACATAATCCCAGCGCCCGGCAAAATTGTAGAGAAGCGCCTGCAGTGACGGGGCG
>JAFDCR010000157.1 GCA_019312685.1 Deltaproteobacteria bacterium
ACCATGTATCTCTTCTACGAGATGCTTTCCCTAGCCACCTATCCCCTGGTCACGCACCATCAGGATGACGAGGCGCGGTTTTCCGGCAGGAAGTACCTGGCCTTTATCCTAGGTGCATCCATCGGCTTGGCCCTGCCGGCAATGCTCATCATTTACTCACAGGCAGGAACGCTTAATTTTACAAGTCAGGGGATTTTATCAGTCGGGCTTTCCAAATCCACTGTCACTATACTGTTACTCATGTGTATCTTCGGTTTTGCCAAGGCGGGAATCATGCCGTTTCATGCCTGGCTGCCGGCTGCCATGGTGGCACCTACACCGGTATCCGCACTGCTGCATGCAGTGGCCGTAGTCAAGGTGGGTGTTTTTTCAATATTCAGAGTGCTCACCGGCATTTTCGGTACAGGTCTGCTTACTTCGCTGCATCTTGGCACCATGCTTTGTTACATTGCCGCATTCACCATTCTGACCGCATCGCTTATCGCCCTGTCCCAGGACGGTCTCAAGCGCAGACTGGCCTTTTCCACCATCGGCCAGCTTTCCTATATTATTCTCGGGGCTGCCCTACTGTCGCCCAAGGGCATGGTGGGCGGCCTGGTGCACATTGCCATGCACGCATTCGGCAAGATTACCCTGTTCATGTGCGCCGGAGCCATTTTTGTCGCAACCGGCAAAAAATATATCAGTGAAATGGTGGGAATCGGCAAGCGTATGCCAATAACCATGATCGCATTTTTCATCGGCAGCCTGAGTGTCATCGGCCTGCCTCCTACAGGCGGTTTTTTCAGCAAATGGTATCTTGTCCTGGGTACCCTGGAGGCGGACCAGACGGTCATGCTCGTTGTTCTGTTGGCCAGCTCATTGTTAAACGGAGCCTACTTCCTTCCCATTGTCTACCGGGCGTTCTTCTGCATTCCGGAAGAATCGATGTTTGAGGATAAGGTAGCCGAGGCGCCGCTCTGGTGCGTGGTGCCGCTCGTTATTACAGCAGTACTCTCAATCGGGTTGTTTTTTTATCCCGGCCTGTTCAGAAGTCTGGCCGAGATGGCAATTGGAATGTAAACTTATTGAGACCAGGTGCATAAATGGACAAGGAAAAAAAATATACGGATTTCTTTGAAAGGTCAGGCACGATAAAGGTTTTATGGGTGTTATTGTATGCTGTATGCGCTTTAACCCTTGTGCCTGATTTATTTATTCACCGGCATCCCCACTTTGCCTATGACGACTATTTCGGCTTCTTTGCTGTTCTCGGCTTTGTAGCATGCGCCCTGCTGATAATCGCAGCCAAGGGGATCGGTTTTTTACTGAAAAAGAAAGAGGACTACTATGATGACTGATTTTCATCCCGCTATGCTGCTCATTATAGGGGCCCTGCTGGTTCCTCTTTTCAGAGGAAACGCCAAGAACTGGTTTGTCATAGGACTGCCGGCCGCCGCCTTTTACCTGATTTCAACACTTGAGCCCTCGACCTCGCTCCAGGTCCATTTTTTCGGCTATGACCTCACCTTTCTGCGGGTGGACCGGTTGAGCAAGATCTTCGGCTATATTTTCACTCTCAACGCCTTTGCCGCCTTTCTCTATGCCTTTTACCTTAAAGATAACGCCCAACATGTTAGCGCCCTGTTCTATGTCGGAAGCGCTTTGGGAGCCGTATTTGCCGGCGACCTGGTCTCTTTTTATTTTTTCTGGGAGGTAATGGCAATCTCGTCAACGTTTCTGATCCTGACCCGTAGAACGAAAAAAGCAATGGGTGCGGGCATGCGCTACATTCTCGTTCATCTTTTCGGTGGGCTCTGCTTGCTGGCGGGCATCGTTATTCATATATCCAATACCGGTTCAGTGGCATTTGGGGCCATGACCCAGCAGAACCCTGCCACCTGGCTCATGCTGATCGGTGTTCTGGTCAATGCCGCAGCCCCGCCTTTTTCCGCCTGGCTGTCCGACGCCTACCCGGAAGCTACGGTGACCGGCGGCGTTATACTGAGTGCCTATACCACCAAAACGGCGGTCTACACCCTTATCCGGGGATTCCCCGGTTGGGAAATATTGATTGTCATCGGCTGCATCATGACCCTCTACGGTATCATTTATGCCCTGCTTGAAAACGATATGCGCCGGATACTGGCATATTCCATTATCAACCAGGTCGGTTTTATGGTAACCGGGGTCGGGATCGGCACGATCATGTCATTAAACGGGGCGGCTGCCCATGCCTTTGCCCATATTATTTACAAGGCCCTGCTCTGGATGTCAGCCGGTTCTGTCCTGTACATGACCGGCAAGAGCAAGTGTACCGAGCTGGGCGGTCTGTACAAGACAATGCCCCTGACTTTGATATTCGGTACTATAGGCGCTCTATCCATCTCATCATTTCCAGGCACCAGCGGCTTTACAACCAAGAGCCTGATAATTGAAGGTTCAATTCACGAGCATCTTTTCTGGCCCTGGCTCATTCTTGAAATCGCTTCAGCAGGTGTGTTTCTGCATGCCGGCATCAAGTTCCCCTACTTTGTGTTTTTTGCCAAAGACAACGGTCTGCGGCCCGGGGAAACCAATAAGTCCATGCTGACCGCCATGGGGCTGTTGTCCTTTATCTGTATTTTTCTAGGGGTTTACCCCAAGCCGCTCTATGACATACTGCCTTATGAAATGGAATACTACCACGCCTATTCCATCGCCCACGTTACAACACAGCTGCAGCTTCTGATGTTCTCCGCCCTGGTTTTTTTCCTCTTTCTGGCCCTCCTGAAGCGCACCGATACCATTGCCCTTGATACCGACTGGTTTTACCGAAAGGGAGGCCGCCTTTTCTATGGGGTTATGGATAAAGGATTAAATACTTTTAATAGTGCAGCTGAAAAGATTCTTGTTAGTGAGTTCCTGGGGGGACTCACCGGGTTTGCAAAAGAGTTGCCTGCAAGACTGCTCGCAAAGATATGCTGGCCGTTCTGGAAAACCGCATTCGACGCTCCTGACAAAAAAACCATCAATGAAAATCTTCTAAAAAGAGCCCAGTCCGGTTTCTATCCCATCTGTATCATGGGTCTCTTTGTGGCCATCTATTTTGGCTTACTCTTCCTGCTATATGTCGCAACCTTATTATAAGCCTCTCCCGGACGGGGACGGGCGAGGCATTAACCGGTTTCTCAATATCACAGTCAACATAAAATACTGGTACTTTAAGCATCTCAGTCAAATAGCGATTGAAGTAAGCGATGTTATAATTAGTTAGACGGAATTGGAATTGGGATCTGATCAAAACATGATGAACAACCTGGATGTAATATCGTAATAGAGGAAATAAGATCAAAGCATGGGCA
>JAFDCR010000158.1 GCA_019312685.1 Deltaproteobacteria bacterium
ATAAAACTGGTTGGCGTAAAACTCCAGTATTTTTTCTTTTGGATAATGGTATTCCAGCCGCAGGGCATAAAGAAGTTCTTTCAGTTTTGCTTTCAAGGAACGGTCTTTTCTTTTGAATAGATTCTTGGCAGTCTGCTGTGTAATGGTGCTGCCGCCCTGAACCACTTTGCCGGCTCTGATATTTGCAATAAGAGCTCTTATGACTCCGGGTATATCAACGCCGAAGTGCTTAAAAAAATGGTTGTCTTCAGCAGCGACAATTGCGTTGACAAAATTCTCCGGGATTTCGTCAAATTGAATGTATTGCCTGTGAGCCTCCTGGAAAAAAACACCGATCTTGTTCTTGCCGTCACGATAGTAAACCGGGCTTTCCATGGAGAGGATTTTTTCGATATTGGCCTGATTGATTTCCTCACCCGGATTAAAAACTATCAGCCAGAAAAAAGCTGTTACGGCTGCAGCTGCTGCAAGCAGGGATAATGTTGTGAGTATGTAAAGAAGTTTTTTTAGCATAAAATGGTTAAACCGACCGTGCTTCCGTCCCAGTTAAAACTATCTAACCCTTTGTAATAAAAATTGAAATTCCTGTAACCAAGATTACCTCTTCAAGAGTATCTTCCTAATTCGTTCTTCAATATTTTATTGTTTCGTTTCAATGCAACATGCAAAAATCGAGGCAGTATTTTCCACCAAAACGTATCTAAATTCAAGTCCTGACTTAATTTTTTATTGCAGCAGCAAGGAAATATATGGTAACTACTAAAAAATTATCAGGCTGTTTTTTACCTAAACAACCTATACATTCATTTATGAAACATATCAAACCTGTCTTATCTTCCATAAACGCATGCTTATTACTACCATTCTTTTCCGGCATACTATTTGCTTATGGTAAATAGCAGGTTAATAATGTCCTGTATAAAAAACTTCTGGGATAAAAATGAAAATTCACAGGCCAAGCACAAACCGGATTTTTATTGCCATATGTTGTTTCACCCTAATCGCAGCCTGCGCCCCTCAAAGGACAGGGAACATTTACCGGGAGCATAGAGACCTGAGGACATTTCCAGCTTCCGGTGATGATGGCTATATAAGGGAAAATGCAGCGGTATATCCTCCTCGGGTGAATGAGACAGAACCGGGGGGAAGATTGCTCGGAGATGTTGAGCCGGAACCGGAAGAGACCAAAGCCGAGGAGTTGAAGGAACTTGAGCTTCTGGGCAAATGGGAGCAGGGTAAACCAGCAGCAGAACATACTGATGAAGCCGTCAAATATGATTTCCCGGTAACGGTAAACCGGCAGGTCCGGTATTACCTTGATTTTTTTACTGGAAAGCACCGAAAGAATTTTGCCATCTGGCTTGCCAGGTCCGGGAAATATCTTCCCATGATACATGAACATCTCCGTGCTGCCGGTCTGCCGGAGGACCTGGCTTATCTGGCCATGATAGAAAGCGGCTTTAACGAAAGGGCATATTCGCGCGCCAAGGCAGTTGGAGTCTGGCAGTTCATTAAGTCCACAGGCCGTAATTACGGTTTGGCAATCAACAGTTATGTTGATGAACGACGCAATCCGGTTAAATCGACCAAGGCGGCTGTTTCATATCTCAGCGATCTATATAATGAGTTCGGTTCCTGGTATCTTGCGGTTGCAGCCTATAATGCAGGTGAAGGCAAGATCAGAAGAGCAGTTAAAAAATACAAGACAAGGGACTTCTGGGAGATAGCCCAGGGCAGGTATTTGAAACTGGAGACCAAACGGTATGTTCCGAAACTGATAGCAGCCATTATTATTGCCAAGGAGCCGGAGAAATATGGCTTTAACAACATAGCCTATCAGGCCCCAATGGCCTATGACATTGTTGAGGTGCCGCGCTGGACATCAATTAAGGCTGTGGCGCTGGCCTGCAACATGGATCCTAAAGAACTGAAAACATATAATAATGAATTACGTAAGGGATTTTCCCCCCCTGACAGGGCCTCATATCCTTTTAACGTTCCGGCCGGCAAGAAGGGCGAAGTTGAAAAGAACCTGCCCCGGGTTCAGGCAATCGTCTCAACCGGCTTCAAGACCCATAAGGTCCGGAAGGGCGAGACATTAAGCTCCATATGCAAAAAATACGGCCTGACAAAAACGGTTGTTCTGAAATCCAACCATTTGCGGTCGTCCGGATTACAGGCCGGTCAGCGTCTGCGGATTCCCTACCAGACGACAACATATGAAATGCTGCCAGAGGGAAGCGTGGCCAAAGGGTATATGGCGGCAGCTTCCACAGAAGGAAATTTCATATTACATAAAGTACGCCCGGGCGAAACTGTCTCTGAATTGTCCAGGATGTACAGTGTTCCGATCCATCTTATTGCAGCATGGAATGATCTGGATGATATCAGCAAAATAAGGGCGGGACAGCAGATGGTTTTTTATGTGCAGTCCCAAGGGGCTGAGGTCGCCGGTGTTTCACCCGGCAGCGATACAGCGCTGGCGCAGCTGTCCTCCTCCGGCAATAAGGAAGCAGTCGGAACGGAGACTGATTTACAGCAGGTGCAGGTTAAACTTGCAGCTGTGAGGGCGGAACTGCATAATTCCAGTTCTGAAAATTCTTATGTCGTAAGAAACGGCGATACCCTCTGGGAGATAGGCAGGAAGTTTGATCTGGATTTAAAAGAACTGAAACGTCTTAACGGTTTGGCATCCAATGTTATACGCCCTGGTGACAGGCTCCAGGTTAAAGCTTCCACAAAGCCGGCAGGATCGGAATATTACTACCGGGTCAGGAAAGGCGATTCGCTCTGGAATATTGCCAGAACCCATAATGTTTCTCCTGAAGATATTATCAGCTGGAATAATCTGGAAAACAGTATAATCCATCCCGGCAACCGTTTGCTGATCATGCTGGCAGCTGCAGATGAACAAAGCGTTGACAGCTACTATCAGGTCAGAAGCGGAGATTCTCTCTGGAGTATAGCCAGGAATTATAATGTTACACCCGAAGATATCAAAAGATGGAACAACTTGAAGGACAACACAATTCATCCCGGCAACCGTCTTCTGTTGAAACAAGACAAAGGTGGTTGATTCCCAGCAGTACAAAATTGTTTGTCCGGTATCAGAAGACCTTCCTGAAGCGTATTGAGTTTTTCCCGTTCAGTAAAAAATAATTTGCAGGACAACATCCTGCGAGTGACGCACTTTATTCCTGCAATTAAATGAGTCAGTGCTTATAATTCCTGTTGGCTTATTTTGTTCTGCAGCTGAATGCCGCTGAATATATCGGGCAAAATGCAAAAAGTCTTTTCAGGTGCAAAATGTTTTGGCTGGGGTAAGGTGAAAATAAAACCGGGCATGGCTTGAGTATTCCTTGAAAATAAACCGCCTAACCAGTTATAGACAATATCCCCTCAGGGATGCAGCAAGTAAGAATATGTGTTTCCAGGGAGCCTCTTGCAAAATGAACGTTGTTGCGAGATCGAGAGAAAAATTTCCTGTGCAAGGATAAAAGTTAAAACCGCCCGGAGGCGTAGCAGCGCTACGGTGAGGACGGTTTTAACTTGAAGA
>JAFDCR010000159.1 GCA_019312685.1 Deltaproteobacteria bacterium
CCGCTGACCGCTGACCGCTGACCGCTGACCGCTGACCGCTGACCGCTGACCGCTGACCGCTGACCGCTGACCGCTGTTATCACAGATATGGCTCTATGGCCTTGTGGAATCTCTTGGCCATGATTTCATAGCCGGCTTCATTCGGATGGATGGCGTCACTCATAAGGTCATTATGACCGACAAGACCCTTGAGAACATTCGGTATCAGCAGTGCTCCGGTTTCATCGGCGAGTTTTTCATATTCGGCCGCATACCCCCGGTCCCAGAAAAGCATTTTCACACCTCCAATAACCACCAGGGCATTCCTGGCCTGAATTGCCTTGACTATCTGTCTCAGGTTTTTGAAAGCAATGGTTTTGTCAACACCGTTTTTCATATCATTGCCGCCGAGAGTGAGCAAAACGATGCGGGGTGATCTTTCAAGGACATCGGTTTCAAGCCGTTGTAATGCATCAGCGGTTGTATCTCCCGGTATGCCGGCATTTATCACCGGTTCTCCTATCATTTCAGATAGTTGAGCCGGATAACTCTTATCCCGTGACGCCCCGCTTCCGTATGTAAGGCTGTCACCAAAACAGATTATGTTGTCACCGCTTAAAACCGGCGGTTCACTGGAACTGCATGCAACAAAGAGGAGACAGCTTAAAAAGGTAGTCAGGGTCTTGAAGTCGAAGAAAGATTTTTTCATCAGTAAGAAACTGCCAGTGCCAGTTGAAAGGCGACATCCGCCGCAGTAGAGATACTAATATCTTCAGCTATGGACATATCCAGGCAGGTGCTGTCAGAAAGAATAATACTTGAGCCAAAAACCAACTGCAAACCGCTGTCCCCCATCTCTTTGACATCACTGTCATAAAGGGCGGTGTGCCCATCCAGCTGCAGTTTTAACTGTATGAAACGGGAAGCCTGCCATCCAACCCCGATCCTGCCAGTAAGGGCGAATTTATTCTGGATTGCCGACATGTCGGAGTCGATATCACCCAGAAATACACCTGCTAGGCCGCCAAAAAGAGTAAGACGGTATTTTCCCAGGCTTAGAGGATCATTAAGCATTAAGCCCATTGAGAAATCCAGGCCGCCGCTTCCGGTCAGCTTGGCAAATTCGCCGGTGGGAAGTTTCAATTCAGTGCTTATGATCAGAGCACGATTATGCCATGGAAGAGTATAATTACTGTTGATCCGTATGTCCCCCAAGCCTCCGCCTGAACTGTTCAGAGCAAAAGACGCTCCGGTGGACGAGAGGAAAGCAACTTGTATCCGGTCGCTGCTGTCCTTGGCTCTGCCGTTTTGCGGCAGGTTGAAAAAATCATGCCAGTCATAGATGAAATCATCAAGAAAACCACCATTATGCCTGACATAGGGTAATTCAACGCCAAGCTGCCAGTTGTTTCGCACTGCATAACTTAAAACGAGGCTGGCCCTTACTGTTTCAGTATCAGTGATAATGTTATCTGAACCGTTAGAAATATCAAAGGTGTTGCTGATATTACTGATGACATTTATCCGGAACCGACCTGCTTCTGTAAGTGGATTGTTTTCAAGAGAGGGAAGCCCGAATATCTGTTTAAACGGCAGTTGATTAATGTTGTGAAAGGCACGGACTTCCGAGGCCATTGCTGAATATGGCAGGCCAAACAGAATTATTGGAAGAAAAATAAATAAAGCAATGCGGTTCATTATTAATTACACAAACAATAAAAACTGCAACATATTGGAATTATTGAACGAAGCCAGACCTGAAAATATGTCTCCAGGGCTGGATCATGTTGCCTGCCTGGTTTGGATGTCTAAAATAGCACTGATTTAAAGTCAAGGAAAAGCAAAAAAGTTTTTTTACCTTTGAGCAAGATAATACCTGACCTAAAGATAATTATGTAAATAGTATTTGTTATTGGGAATAATTATTACTTTCAGCAGGGAATAATTCAAAATATATATATTAATAATGAGGTGATACATGAAAATTTCAATTGAGAAAAATGTTGTGGAGTTGGTACCTGAAAATACTGCAGAAACGGCTTCAATGGAAACGTTATGGCGGATTCTTATCGACTGCGTCAATGAAACAAAGAATTTGACTCCCATCGGGGAGTATGTTCCGAGCAAACAAAATCTCGCACGGTTTGTAATTGAAGGAGTTCCGGGGGGGAAAACCATCATGTCTGAACAGGTTTCTGAAGATGACTGCACCTATCTGTGTGAGATTTGCAACAAGTATATAAATGTCAAGAAAGGGCAGGAGATTCCGCTTTGCTGTGGTAGAGTAATGGAAGCACTCGACTGATTTATACTGAGGAAATAAGATCACTCCATAAGCAAAATAATTACGGTTGCTGACTTGACATATTGTTGTTCAGCAACTACTATAAAAAGAGTTGTTCTTCAAAAAAAATCGCTAATAAAAACAACCAATTAAGCGTTTTTGTGTTCTTGGGGGCCGGGTTAGTCATAACTGGCTGAGAAAACGATCTTTTTTTAAAATCTGGAGCGCCAATTAACATATTTTATAAGAAAAGCCTCCTTGGTTTCTTTAAAAATCTGTTAAGTGTATCATATCATTTTAGTAAGCTTTGTTATTGATTTGAGACTGTCCTGACCATCAGTTTTGAAGCTGCTGTAAATTTCTAGATGTGCCCTTATGAAAATGGGGCGCAGCTGCAAAGGAGGACTGAGATGGAAAAGAAAAAAATTGCTGATAGTATAATAATAAGGGTTGGCGGCGGCATCCGTGAAGTTTACCGAAAACCAGTCGATATTCCCGAAGCAATAGACTCATACAACACGGAGTCTGAAGGTGAAAAGTCCGAGAAAATAACTGTGCTGCGTTCGGAAACCGGTTCAGTTGCAACAAATAAAAAAGATGAAATTATAAATTAAGGTTATTCTGTATTTGTGATTTTCTATCTGTTGCAGCAAAAAAATCCAAAGAATATGTAAAATTTAACAGACAAGACTGCCCTGATAAGGATAATTTTTCATAAAAGTAAAGATCCTGAAAACATTTTATCATTCAAGTAACAAAAAAGCCCCCTTGCTCTCTTGGACAAGGGGGCTTTTTTGTTTTTACCTTGAAAAGACTTAATATATTGATAAATAAAGAAGTAATGTTAGGCTGCAGCATTTTGGTCGGCCCTTGCAGCAGAAGAAAATTAAATATGGAAAGACATGCAAGCACAAAGCACAATAGAATTCAGTTATTTATCTGCTGATACTCTGCATGCCTTGATTTCAGGTATATGGAAAATGGGCAGTAAGCTTCCCAAACCCGGAGATGTGCTTGACAGGCTTGCGTCTGATCCAAAGATAAAAAAAATTATAATAAGCGGTTCCAATCTGCAGGGCTGGGACACCACCTTTTTAACCTTTATCAGGATTATAAGCAAAGAGTGCATAAGCAGAAACATAGGTTTTGAAACCAGGGATCTTCCAAAAGGCGCGGAACGTCTGTTACATCTTGCTTCAACAGTGGCAGAACAGACGGAAACACATAAAGAGAGGAAGAAACACTCCTTCCTTTATATGGTCGGTGACAGTGCGGTGGATTTCGGCATCTCCACAGTTGAAATGTTCAGCTTCATTGGCAGTGTTTCATTGACCTTTTTCAAGTTTCTAAAAGGCAGGGCCAGCTTTCGCCGCATTGATCTGCTGCTGCTCATAGAGGAATGCGGAGCTCAGTCCCTGCCGATCATAACCCTCATCAGTATACTGGTCGGTTTGATCCTCGCTTTTGTGGGTGCGGTACAGCTAAAACTGTTCGGGGCGCAGATATATGTGGCCAATCTCGTTGCCATAGCCATGGCCCGTGAAATGGGAGCCCTGATGACCGGCATTATCATGGCCGGCCGGACCGGTGCGGCCTATGCCGCGCAGTTAGGAACCATGCAGGTAAATGAAGAGATCGATGCCTTGACCACCTTGGGGATATCACCCATGGAATTTCTGGTTCTTCCCCGGATGCTGGCCTTGGTGCTGATGGTGCCCCTCCTCTGTCTCTACGCGGATTTTCTGGGAATAATCGGTGGGGCTATTGTCGGTGTCGGTATGCTTGATATAACGCTGGTTCAGTATTTTACCCAGACCCAGGCATCTCTTGATCTGACTAATATATCGCTGGGAATTATCAAGGGCGCTTTATTCGCTGTAATAGTTGCGATGTCGGGCTGCATGCGCGGGCTGCAAAGCGGACGAAGCGCCTCTGCTGTCGGTGCGGCAGCCACTTCGGCCGTAGTGACGGCGATTGTCGGAATAATAGTAACAGACGGTGTTATTGCCGTGATATGTGATGTATTGAAGATTTAAAAATAGGGCATGAACGGAAAAGAAGAAAATAAAACACCTACACCGCATATTACCGTCTCCGGCCTGACCATGGCATACGGCGATTTTGTCATCCAGAGGGATCTCAGTTTTGCAATCAACCGCCATGATGTTTTTATCATCATGGGCGGCAGCGGCA
>JAFDCR010000160.1 GCA_019312685.1 Deltaproteobacteria bacterium
GCCGGCTCTCCCGCGAAATTGTATCTTTCTGGAGGATTGTGCGATAATCCTCTTTTTCTGAACAGTTTCCCCTGTGAAATTATACCGCTTGGAAGATTCGTCCTCCTTCAAGGGCTTGAAGTAATCGTCAAGCAGGGGCGTGTATAGTAAGGAGTAAGGAGAAAAAAAACTGAGGACTGAGAGCTGACCGCTGACGGCTGAAAGCTAGTCGCTGACAGCTGAATGCTGAGAGCTAATCCCTGCCCCGGTATTTTACGAGAATTATTGAATGACTGGACAGAACACCGACAGCATCGTATTTACAGCCCTGTTTACTTCTTGGCAGGAAACCGTGACCTCTCTCCTTGATGCAGCAGATCTGAGTGAACGGCTTGAAAAGGAAACCCAGGTCCTTATCAAACCGAATCTTGTCGAACCCCAGCAACCGCCCATAACGACACCGGTTGAACTCATTGGAGCCCTTGTAAATTATATCCATGCCTCTCATCCCGACCAGAAGATAATCATTGGCGAGGGCTCCGGCTCAAACACGAAAAGTACATGGCAGATCTTTGAAATCCTTGGATACAACCCACTTGCTGCCAATAAGAATGTCAGCCTTATTGACCTGAACGAGGCCCCCCTCGTGCATCTGGTAAACAGCAAGTGCAGACGTTGGCCGGAAATGCGCCTGCCGGAAATCGTTTTTGAAAGTTTTCTTATTTCCGTTCCCGTCTTAAAGGCTCACAGTCTGGCAGGGATAACCCTGACAATGAAAAACATGATGGGTCTCGCCCCTCCGGCACATTATCAACAGGGAGGACACTGGAAAAAAGCTTCATTTCATCACAAGATTCAGGAGGCTGTATTTGATCTGAACAGATACAGAGCTCCTGATTTCACCTTGCTTGATGCAACAATCGGGATGCAGGAGGCACATCTCTGGGGCCCGACATGCGACCCTCCGCCCAACCGCCTCGCAGCCGGTTATGACCCTGTAGCTGTTGATTCTTACGGCTGTGATCTGTTGGGCATCAAATGGGAGTCTGTGGGGCATCTTGCGTTGGCCCATAAGATATTGGGCCGGGCTGCCCCATTGACCATAAGGGAAATCTGATTTGCAGATTCAGGAATATCCGAAGTATCAATGAAATCAGAAACATTCAGCATTGCCAAATATCTACCGGTGTTGGTCCTTGTTATCTTCCTGAGTTTTTTTGCCCACCTGGGGAGCGTCCCGCTTTTTGACGCTGATGAAGGAGCCTTTAGTGAAGTAACCCGGGAAATGCTGACAAACAATGATTTCACTTCATCCTTATTGAATGATGCCCCTTTTTTCCATAAACCGCCTCTTTTTTTCTGGATCCAGGCAGTCAGCATTAAACTTCTGGGACTCAATGAATTCGCCCTGAGGCTGCCGTCAGCACTGTCATCCCTTCTCTGGGTCGTAACCTTTTTTTTATTTGCCAGACGTACCATGGATACACGGACTGCCTGGTACGCCACCCTGTTTATGACATCGTCTTTTCTTATATGTCTTGTTGGCAGGGCAGCGATCCCAGAGGCCATGTTCAATCTTTTCTTAACCTTGACTTTATTGAATATTTACCGGTTTTACCTTACAGGCAACAGAAGACATATTTACTGGCTGTTCATGTTTGCAGGCCTTGGGGTTCTCACCAAAGGCTCTATAGCGGTCTTGATTCCCCTTGTTACTGTTTTATTTTTTTTCATGCTCAAAAAAAGATGGCATGATCTCCTGAAATTGCTTTTCAATCCCGTCGGCCTGATCGTCTTCGGCTTAATCGTTATCCCATGGTATTTTGCTGAATTCATGTTATACGGGGAGGCCTTTTTAAGTGATTTATTCCTCATTCAAAACGCAAAAGCCGGTAACCTGGATTTTATCGGCAGCTCCCTTCCCTATTACTTATATCCGGTCTTAATATTATTCGGACTGCTGCCCAATACGGCCATTCTTATTAAGGCCCTTAGCCAGCTCAGGAAGCTCGCAGCTGATAATCTTGTACAATTTATGATTATCTGGTTCATCACGGCACTTCTATTCATGCCTGTCTCCCAACCGAGATCTCCATTTGCAATAATCTGTGGCCTTCCACCCCTTTTCATAATCATGGCAAAGGCTGCAGACAGCTTCCGCCACACCTTCAATTTGTTGATCTGGCCCCTGTTTTTTATTGCCTTCTTCTGCCTTATTCCCGACATAGCTCCACATATTACGGGTTCAATAAATAACGAGTTTGTCAGAAACCTGATCCCGGAAAGCTTTATCTATTTCGACGCTTACTATCGAATTACCCTGGGGGCCATACTTCTTCTCCTTACTGCCCTTCCCTTTATAAATCCTGCCCCCACTGCAACAAAATATGCCATTTCAGGCCTGCTCTTCGTAGGTGCGATCCATTTTCTAATCCTGCCAATACTGGGAAACATGCTGCAGCAGCCAATAAAATCAGCAGCACTTCTTGCTAAAAAAGAAGGGATGGAAGTGTCAACCTGGCGATTTCATCCTCCTTCCTTCAATCTTTATGCTGAAATACTGACTGACAGGCGCAGACCGGAACCTGAAGATATAGTCCTTACAAAAACAGCTTACCTGAAAGATAAAATAAGATATGAAACACTGTTTGAGAAACACGGTATAATATTAGCCAGGATAAGCAGCATTGAATGATGGATATTCTCCTTACTCCTCACTCCTTACTTAAATTCTTTGTGACACGCTTTCATCCGATTCTCCAAATCCCGTATTTCATGCAGCATGGCTTCATACTGTTGCTCATCAACGGCACGGACGAAGTTATCAAGATGGTCCATATATTCATCCATGGCATCCTTCCAGTCAGAATCGGCAGTCTCGGCAAACACCCCTGATGTCTCAACAAAATCATCAATAGATTTTTTTTCAGGGAACTTCCCATTAGCTGCCGATTTTGTAATTTCCTTAAAGGATGACCCCATTCTTTTTTTGACTGCCTTCATTGATTTATGCCAAATATCGACCTGCTCCCTGTCCTGTTCCGTATAATCCTTAAGGGTCGACCACCGACAGTTAATCTTCAGTTCAATCCGCCCTTTTTTCTCTTTAAGCTTTATTTTCGCTCCTAATTCTTCAGGGACACTCCATTCAGCTTGTGCAGTTGATAATCTTCCGACACGGAGATGCTCAGCCAGGGTTTCGAGATAATCAGCAAATTCATCTCGGTTGAATTCTTTTTCAATTTTATCATCCATATTTTTACACCTTGGAATTTACTTATCTTTTCTCGACCTAATTTATTTTACCCTACAGCCGTCAACCGAAAGACAGTCTGCCGCAGCGATGCACAATAAATATAAAATTAAACACAAATTCGAGAGTGACAATTGAAAATATAGTGCTCATCCGGTCAGGCAGTCTTCCGCCATGGATTCGGGTTAATAAGAAATGAAATGAGATTACTTAATCCAGGATCTTTCTCACTTTCCTTAGCAGAGAACTTGGGGAAAAAGGTTTCTGGATAAAACCCTCAAACCGTCTTTCCGAGTCGTTGTGGGCCATTGAAGGGCAAAGATAACCGGACATGAACAAAACATTTATTTCGGGATAGTTTTGCAGTATCAGCTTTGCCAGATCCTGACCCTTTATACCCGGAAGCATAACATCGGTTAAAAGCAGATCTATTTTTTTCCCATGGGAGGTTGCCACTTCAAGCGCCTCCTCACCACTTGCTGCAGACAGGACCTGGTACCCCTTAGGCGTCAGAACCTTTTCAACAAGTTCAAGCATGATTAGATCATCATCCACAGCAAGAACGGTTTCTGAACCACTTATACGCATAGGATACCTATCCTTACTTATCGAGTCTTTATTAAATAATTCTCAAA
The DNA here is from genome assembly GCA_019312685.1 of Deltaproteobacteria bacterium. Classification (GTDB taxonomy): domain Bacteria; phylum Desulfobacterota; class Desulfobulbia; order Desulfobulbales; family BM004; genus BM004. Next base: position 3,868 of record JAFDCR010000160.1, read on the forward strand.
GGATCTTTGAAAATTCCAAGGTATAATCCATATCGGGTACTAACCGAGGAACACTAAATATGTGTTAGCATACCCCATGCAAAGGAGCAATAAAATATTGGGACACCTTCATATATTTTTTTAATAAATATAAGCAGGCCGAAAATCTTCTGGGTCAGCAATTTCACAAAAGGTAATACAATATCTTTAAGGCGACTATCTCTTTTAAGCTCAAGTAAAATTTCAAGCCGAACTGCAGAGAAAGTTATTCAGGCAAGCATAATTGCACCCAAAGAACCGGTTAGGCGCAAGAATATTCAGCCAAACCATTTTGGGGAAGAATAACCCGGATCATTTTATGATCTGGGCAAACTCCAAAAATCAGCCGCCGTAACTGTGAAGACCAGAAAGAAGGAAGTTGACGCCGTAATAGGTAAAGATAACGGCAAGAAAACCGATTATTGATATCCAGGCTATACGCTTGCCGCCCCACCCCCTGGTAAAACGGGCATGGAGAGCAGAGGCATAAATAAACCAGGTAATCAGCGACCAGGTTTCTTTCGGATCCCAACTCCAATAGGTTCCCCAGGCGGAGTTGGCCCAGACTGCGCCGCTTATGATGCCGCCGCTGAGCCAGATAAAACCGAACAGAATAACCTTGTGGGTGATATCATCAATGGTTTTCAAAGAGGGCAATGTGGCCAGCAGGCTGTCCGGATTATCACCCTTATCCAGTAATTTAACGAGATACATTATCCCGGTGCCGCAGGCGACTGCAAAGGCCGCATATCCAATAAAGCAGGTGAAGACATGGGCTATCAGCCAGTTACTTTGCAGGGCAGGCACCAGAGGTGTAATTGTTTTGCCGAATTCAGTGGAAAGTGACGCATAGGCCATGCTGGCAAAAGCAAACGGCACGGCAAAGGCGCCGATAATCTTGTTCTTATAAATAAATTCAACCACCAGGTAGAGAATAATTATGGACCAGGCGAAGAATACCAGTGATTCGTACATGTTGGAAAGGGGAGCATGGCCGATTCCCATCTGGTAAGATTCAAGCCACCGCATACCGATACCAGCTGTCTGGACCAAAACACCTATGATCGTAACCACCGTTGCAAGTAAGCCGATCTTTTTAATCCGGAAGATAAACATGATCAAATAGATCATGGAAGAGAACATGTAAATGAAAGTGGTTATGCCTAATAATTTTGAACTATCCATGACTACACCTTGCTTAACTGCAGAGATTCATTTTCCTCAAGTTTTTCGACCAGAGCGTTAAACATATTTTCAAAACCCACCTTGTTCTTGTTGCTGGATCCGGCCACAAGAATTCTGGTCTTGCCTTCCTCTTCATAAACATATACCCAAAGCCTCTTGTGGGAAAGGAAGAAAGCGACAACCAGCCCCACCAGCATTAATATACAGCCTATATATACAGGCCAGACCCCCGGATCTTTTGCCACCTGCAATCCAGTGGCAAAAACCTGTTCCGATTTAAAGGCAAAGGGAGCGTCAGGCCTTTCAACTGTAACAACGGTTTTTCCGTCAAGCCAGAAAACCGAAGGTTCCCCCTTGCCGTCGGAAAACCATATTTTAAGCCGGTAGCGCCCCCAGCGGTCCGGTTGCAGCATATTAACAATACCAAAATTTATCCCTGCTTCCCGCCATTTAATTTCAACCCCTGGCTGTGCCAGAAAAAGCTGCCGTGCTCCAGTATTCTGGTTCTGAACGGTAATCCAGAAATCATTCATGGCTTCATAACTTGCCTGGTAGAAGGTATAACCTTTATAATCAAGGGGATCGTTGACAACTATTGCCTTCTTGAGCACCTCCTGACCATTTTCCAACACTGTGAGTTCGGAGCGGTATTCCTTTGGGGCCCCGTTATCATAATAGGTAAGGGTAAAATCATCACATCTTATGTCAAAACCAAGCGGTATCCTCTCGGAAGTATCAAATGCGTAAAAAAAGGGGACCTGGCCCTTTTCCCGTAACATAATGGATCCCTTGGCTCCGAACAGAATGCCGATTATGGCCCCGAGAAATATCACCAGTATGCTGGAATGGACAATATAGACCCCAAACCTTACCCAGGGGGTTTTCTGGGCAAACAAAAGCGTCCCGCCCTCACGTTCGCCCTGAGTCGGCTTCCAGCCGCTGGCTTTCATTGTCTGCTCTACCTGAGTCACAACTTCCTGTTTAGGCTGAACGGTACCAAAACGGACTCGGGGGGTCATTTTTTCAAGACGGTTAACCTTTGTCGCCAGATTATCCATGGTGACAATTTTCCAGACAGTCGGCAGCCGCTCAATACTGCAGATAATAAGATTAATACTGAACAGACTGAGCAGGCTGATAAACCACCATGAGTTATACATATTCGGAATATCTAGCAGCCGAAACATCTCCGCCAGAGCATCACCATACTTTCCTAGATAAAACTCATACGGTTTATTCTGCGGAATAATTGTTCCGGCAATAGATGCAATAGCCAGAGTAAAAAAACAGAATAAGGCTAATTTGACCGAAGCAAAGAATTCCCAGAAACTATTTTTTTTACTTTTCATGTTTCTCCAGATAAAAAAAGCCCCTCAGTGAGGCTTTTTTAAATGATTATTGGATTCAAAACAACTAAATAAGGCAACTCCATCTAACATAATCATCCCGGGGTGTCAACACAACCCCATTATTGCTTTTTAGAAAAAGCTTGCCTATTGGGAAAAGAACATGTATATAACCCGTTTTCGCATTAACCAAATTACGACAGTTTTATAAATATCAGGAGTTTTCCCATGGCAAAAAAATGTGAGATCTGCGGCAAAGGGCCGCTAACAGGCAATAATGTCAGCCATGCCCACAATAAAACAAGACGGCGCTGGCTTCCAAACCTCCAGCGGGTAAGAATGGCGACCAAGGACGGCAACAGCATCCATGTGCGCGTATGTACCCGTTGTATTCGCTCAGGAGCAGTTATCAAGCCGGCATAGTGTTTTATTCTTTCCTTGCAGCATCAATCCAAAAAAATTCCGGAGCCTGCAGCTATTTCCCAAAATGACTGACCAGCAACTGACATACCTTTCATATGAAGAGGCAATAAAATTTGTCGGTGCCATTCAGGAAGAAGAGCACCCGAATGAAAACAACAGGCGCATCTTCACCGTGTATGATGTCAAAGGCAATGAAATGTGCTGGTTTGATGCGGAAGAAATAATCGCAATTGTCGCGCCCGGCAAGGTGAATCCCAAGAAAGCCGAAATCCAGCCTCTGGTAGAGGATTATATCCTTAACCACATTCCAGACTGGGATTAAGAGTCCAGTATACCATCCGGTATTTCAGGCACCCGCTCGCCGCCGAGAACATAACCCCCGTCAAGACGCAAGACCGCCCCGGTTATAAAATCAGCATCCTTGATTAGAAAAAGGACCGCCTTTACCGCCTCCTCTAGTTTACCGGTGCGCTGGAGCAGCGTATGTTTGCATAAAGACGTTTTTTCGCTCTCTGACAAAATTTCCCATCCCCTTGTGCCTTCTCCATGCCTGGTTTCAAAAAAACCGAGCATCAGCTCATTGACCCTTATCGCAGGTGCCGCCTCTCGGGCCCATGATTCGGTAAAGGATGAGATTGCCCGGTTTGCAGCAGCATAGCCATCGTTAAATATCAGCCCCGCAGGCCCGGAACGGGCGACAATTCCGGCAATGGATGAAATATTTATGATTACACCCTCTCCGGAATTCTTCATGAGCGGCAAGGCATTGTGTACGACTAACCACTTTGCTTTAACGGTGGTATCCATTTCCAGATCCCATTGTTCCCTGTTGACTTCCAGGTCATATGAACCATGCACCACAGGCATGCCGCCGCGTTCAATATTATTTACCAGGATATGCAGAGCCCCGAATCGGGCCTGAATGTTTTCAACAAGACTTTTCACCTGATCTGCCTCACGAAGATCGACCTTGACTGCAAGATGGTTTCCGCCAAGTCCGGCAAACTCCTTTTGCATTTTTTCTGCTTCTTCCGGCCAATCGGTATGAAAGGGCAGGACAATTTTTGCCCCGTTTTGTGCAAGGGCCCGCCCAATTGCCAGCCCAATCCCTTTACTGGCACCAAGAATCAAGGCAACCTTATTTTTTATCTCCATAAGGTATTCTCCTATTCCAGATATTTCTCAAAAAATAGATGAATAACAATATGATAGCAAGGAGAAAAACAGTGGGTAAGGCAATGAGGCACTGAGGCACAAAGAAAAAAATGTCATATAAAATCGTGCAAAGTTATTAAAGGATGACATTATTGGTGTCATATCGATCGGAGGGAGAAATCTTGAATCCTTGGCCCCTTGAATCCTTGAATCCTTTGACCAGGGCACTCGTAGAATTCCAGGCTTTTCGTCAACAAGCAAAACAGCCAATTTTATTACAAGATGTTATCCATTAACAAATGAGAAATTTCGTTCAAAGTCAAGGATTGCGAAAAATTTGCCCGCAGGCATATAAATGATATTCCGAGGATCAAATTTTGAGCATGACGCAGAGATTGAACGAAATTTCTCATTTATTTATCTCGCCACGGGCGGTAACTACGACCTCTTCAAGGGGAATATCCATACCGGCCTGCTTCAGGGCCTCCTTGATGATCATGCGCATACCTCCGCAGCAGGGTACTTCCATGATTGCCAGTTTGATGCTTTGAGGTTTTGCCTCCTGGAAAACTTCGACAAATTTCTGGACATAGCCATTCACATCATCAAACTTGGGACAGCCCATCATTATTACCCTGCCTGCAAGAAAATCCCTGTGAAAATTGGGATAGGCAACAGGTACGCAGTCGGCAGCAACCAAAAGATCGGCATTCTTCAAAAACGGTGCCTTGGCAGGGACCAGGCGGATCTGCACCGGCCAGTGGGTAAGGGCCGAGCCCGTCTTTTCCGGGGCGAAATCAAACCGCGGCCTGTTTGCCGCCTGACATGGTGTTTCGAACTTAACATTTCCAAGTCCCGACGGAACAGCGGCAGACTGTGCTTTTATATCCTCGGTTTTCCTGTTTTTCAGTAACTCCATAACAGCTTCCTCATCAAATTCATCCTCTTCACGCTCAACGATCTTCAGATCACC
>JAFDCR010000161.1 GCA_019312685.1 Deltaproteobacteria bacterium
GTGCTGTCCAACATGTGGATAACGCTGCTTTATTAACAATATCTATTACATTATGCTTCATTCGCATTTAAGTTGAAATGCCAGAATGATTATGCCTGCTGTTAATTTTAAATTTTAAGTTTTTAATTTTTAATTTAGAACTGAAAATTCAAAACTTAAAATTAACAGTTACACTGCGGGGCTATTTTGATTTATCGCGAAGCGATGGCACTATAAATAAAGCCAGGTCGGCTTTATTTATGTCTGCAGTTGTCTGTGTCTGTCTGTGGCTAATAAAAAAAACTCCTATGTAAATATGACTCGACTATGTACGGAGTTTTCTTCTCTAATTGCCACATTCAATTTTTCACAAATGATAATCCATTAATTTAAAACAGGATATTTATCCGGGTCAGCCTTTGTCCAGCCCATCAAGACATTTGGCAAGGGTTTCAGGAGAATCAACCTGAAAGGTTCTGTATCCTGTTGATTTTGGTACGATTTTCTTCATAAGACCGCTCAAAACCTTCTTTGGGCCCACCTCGATAAAATCCGTGACGCCTCTGTCTACCAGTGAGTTGATTATTTCAAGCCAGCGTACCCTGGAGGCAATCTGCCTGCTCATGATGGAACGGATAACATCCGGTTCAGTTTCTTCTGCAGCCGTGACATTAAACAGAACGGGGGTCTCGGGAGTCTGAAACGGTATCCCGGCCATAATCTTTTCAAAATCAGGAATAGCTCCTGCCACTAGGGGGCTATGGTTCGCAACGCTGACATTCAGCGTAATGGCCTTACCTCCCTTTTCACTTACCAGTTCTTCCATTCCGGAAAGTGTTTCATGGTCACCGGAAATCACTATCTGTTTCTCGGAATTATGATTGGCAACAGTCACCTTGGAACTTTCGGGAAGTGTATCTATCAGTTCTTCGACCTCCTCCAGGATCAAACCCAAAACAGCCTGCATGCCTCCCGGGTTCTTCCGCCCCTCTCTCTCGCTCAGTCTTCCCCTTTCAGCCACAAGTTTCAGGGTGTCTTCAATCCCTAAAACACCTGCTGCGCAAAGAGCGCTGTACTCACCGAGACTGTGGCCGGCAAAACAGACCGGCCGTATTCCGGCTTTTTTTACGGCCTGCCAACAGATAAGATTGACGGCCGTTAAAGCCGGCTGCAGATAAATTGCCTTGGTCAACTCTTCCATGGGGCCTTCAAGGCATAATTTTCTTAAAGGGGCTGAACTGATAGAGTCTGCCAGGTCCATAAGCTTGCCCGCCTCCTGGTCCGACTCCATGAACTCCCTGCCCATACCGATAAATTGTGAACCCTGTCCCGGGAAAAGGACAGCGATGGATTTTTCTTGCATTGTCAACCTCTTTACTCAATTAAGGATTATTCAATTTAAACAATTTATTTTTCAGGATGCAAATGTTCCTGCTTATGCTGCAGCAAGGTGCCCAGCAGGAATAAAGCAACTCCAAGAGTAATGGCCGAATCAGCTGCATTGAATGCCGGCCAGTGATAATTTCCCAGATAAAAATCTAGAAAGTCCACGACAGAGCCGAAACGCAGCCTGTCAATCAGATTGCCGATTGCTCCTCCGCCAATAAGCCCCAAAGAATATACGAAGATCTTTCCCTGCTTTTTCAGGTGACCATAGGCATAGAATATTACGCCCAGCGCGACTATGGCTACTCCAATAAAAAATATCTGCCTCAGCCCACTTTTATCGCCTGCAAGGAACCCGAAGGCTGCCCCGGTATTTGTCACATAAACGAGATTAAAGAGGCCCGGAATGACTGTCAGCTGCTCATGGAGAGTAAAGCTGGTCATTATCCACAGCTTGCTCAGCTGGTCTATGACAACGACCAAGGCAGCAATACTGATGGGTACGATATCCCTTGATTCAAACCTGGCACGCACACTGATAACCGTTTAATAGGACTCGATATTATACAAGTTGGGCCACAACACCGGTACACCGGCTGCACAGTTCAGGATGATTTGTATCATCACCCACCGTCTCGGAACGGGTCCAGCATCTTTCACATTTCTCCCCTGAAGCCGGGAGTATTGATATCTGCAGCTCGGGCAGTTCCTCACTGGTATGAATATCTCCCTCGAGGCTCTCCGCCTGTACCAGTTCTGATACAATGGAAACCATTTTAAGGGTATCCCACTTATCGGCAAGAAACTCAGCCAGAGAATCGGTGGCCCTGACCATGACTTTTGCTTCCAGAGGATGGCCGATAACCTTGTCTCTTCTTGCAGTCTCAAGGGCCTTGGTGATCTCGGATCTCACTTCCAGCAGACGCCTCCACTTCTCATCAAGTTCATTATCCAAGGCATCGTCATTTACCCTTGGGAACTCCTGCAGGAATACATTGGGTTTCCGCTCCTCCTGATTTACCTCTTCAGGCAAATGTTCCCATGCTTCGGCCGCGGTAAAACTCATCACCGGAGCCATGATACAGAGCATACCCGACAGGATATCATAAAGAACGGTCTGAGCTGCCTTTCTTTCCTCTGAAGCAGGTACAGCCGTATACAAACGGTCCTTGATTATATCAAGGTAAAGGGAACTCATGGTTACCCCGCAGAACTGGTACAGCCCATGAAAGACAATATGAAAATCAAAATCATCGTATGCCTTGACAGCTCTTCGTTTAAAGGTCTCAAACTGATGCAGGGCCCAGCGGTCAAGTTCACCCATATCCTGATATGGGATCCTGTCATTTGCCGGGTCAAAATCATAGAGATTGCCCAGAAAGAAACGAATGGTATTGCGTATCTTACGGTAAGCGTCTGTCAGCTGCTTCAGAATCTCGTCTGATATCTTAATGTCATCACGGTAATCCTCACTGGAAACCCAGAGCCTGAGAATTTCAGCGCCATATTTTTTTATGATCTCTTCGGGAGCAATAACATTGCCGATACTCTTGGACATCTTCTTGCCCTGTCCGTCTACAACAAAACCATGGGTCAGGACCCCTTTGTACGGCGGGATATCCCTGGTTCCAACTGCAGCGAGCAGCGAACTCTGGAACCAGCCCCGGTGCTGGTCACTGCCCTCAAGATAAAGATCAGCCGGCGCCTGCAGCTCATCCCTTTCCTCAAGAACAGCCGCATAGCTCACGCCGGAATCAAACCAGACGTCAAGGATGTCATTCTCCTTGGTAAATGTCTTGCCGCCGCACTTGCTGCAGCTGCAGTCTTCTCCGATAAAATGGGAGGCATCATGCCTGAACCAGGCATCAGCCCCTTCCGCTGCAAAGATCGTGACGATCCTGTCTGCTGCTGCTTCATTCTTAAGCACCTCTCCACAGCCATCACAGGTAAGGACGGTGAGCGGCACCCCCCAGGTACGCTGGCGGGAGAGGCACCAGTCAGGCCGCATTTCGACCATTCCATATATCCTTTCCATACCCCAGCGCGGTGTCCAGGCTACCTTCTTGATACCCTGCAGGGCTTTTTCCCGCAGGTTATTCTTTTCCATAGATATAAACCACTGCTCCGTGGCCCTGAAGATAACAGGCTTTTTGCAGCGCCAGCAATGAGGATAGCTGTGGGAAATCGCTGTCTCCTTGAGCAGCAGTCCCTTTTCCTTTAAATCAGCATTAATCTGTCTGTTGGCATCATAGATGAACATCCCGGCATAGGGGCCTGCCTCGTCGGTGAAAGTACCCGAGCTATCTACAGGTGAGAATACGGGCAGATTATATTGCAGGCCGCTCATATAGTCCTCCCGGCCGTGTCCCGGGGCTGTATGGACAATACCTGTGCCTGTATCAAGCGTGACATAGTTTGCCAGAATAATAAGCGACTCACGGTCCATGAAAGGATGTTTACACTTCCGGCCTTCAATATGTTTTGCGGAAAAAGTGGCCAGGATTTTATATTCCAACCCTGCTGCCTCCTCTCCAAATTCTGTGAATGCCTGCTCTACCAGGTCTTCAGCCATTATCCAGACTTCATCACCCACAGCAACCGCCGCATAGGTGTAATCGGGATGAAAGGCAACTGCAAGGTTTGCAGGCAGGGTCCATGGGGTGGTGGTCCAGATAAGGGCATATACCCTGGATCCCTCGAGTTTATCATCAGCAAGTTCAGGGACAACATCACCCAGATTGTCAAGCAGGGGGAATTTAACATATATAGAGGGAGAACCGTGGTCATGATACTCCACTTCAGCCTCAGCCAGTGCAGTCCGGCAGGAAGAACACCAGTAAACCGGTTTTTTGCTTCTGATAACTCCATCCGAAAGCAGGAACTTGTTGAACTCCCTGGAAATTGCCGCCTCGTAACCGTAATTAATTGTCAGGTAAGGGTTCTCCCAGTCACCCAGAACCCCGAGGCGTTTGAACTCCTTCTTCTGGATCTTGATCCATTTCTCAGCATATTTACGGCAGGCAGCCCGGATGGAGAGGATGGGAATCTCCTTTTTCTTGGGGCCAAGTTCCTTGTCAACATTATGCTCGATGGGAAGTCCGTGACAGTCCCAGCCGGGCACATATGGACAGTGAAAACCCGCCATCCGCTTGGATTTAAGTATGATATCCTTCAGAACTTTATTGAATGCCGTCCCGAGATGAATATTGCCGTTGGCATACGGCGGCCCGTCATGGAGTATATATAAAGGTTTGTCCTTTGCCTCTGCCTCTATTTGTCCGTAAAGGTCTTCTTCCTCCCATCGCTTGAGGAAGTCCGGCTCCTTCTGGGAAAGATTGGCCTTCATCTTAAAACTTGTCTGGGGCAGGTTCAGGGTTGCCCGATAGTCCATTTTTTTACTCCTTATTACTTTTATCGATCCTACATAATTATCCGACGGTTCCCAATATTGAGATTATTCAAATTCTTCCTGGGTCCGGTTGTCGGCTGAAAATATTTTACAGGTCATATAACATTGCAGGAGCAGTAAAAAACTCCCGCAGAAAGATTCTGCGCCACTGATTCGTTGATTTTTGTCAGACCCTGCATAGGTCTGGAAAATTTCTACGACCAATTTATTTATAAAACAAAACAGACATAATGACGCGTAGCCGCTAAAATACCAGGTAAAATCCAAGTTGCAAGGGTAAAGTTCCTTTCAATAAAGGCGCTTTCTCCTTTATTCTACGGCAGTCAGAAATCAAAGACGTTTTCTTCCGGAATCCGGCTAATAAACAAGATCAATTTCAGAAAAACACCATAAATGATTCAGGCATACAGTTTGACAACCCAACAACAGCTGAATATAATCAGCCTGTTTTTTTAACTATGACTCAAACTGTATACGTTTCTATTTATCCAGTAAAAATTTATTTTTTTCCCAAAACAGACTCTTGAGAAGATAAAATGCCTAAAGTTATCGCCATGGCCGGCAAGGGCGGCACCGGAAAAACAACCATCTCCGCCCTGCTCATTAACTACATGCTCCACAACAAACTGACCCCGATCCTGGCAGTGGATGCAGATGCCAATGCCAACCTGAATGAACTCCTTAATATGGATGTAGAACTCACCTTGGGAGAAATCCGCCGGGATTTAAAAGGGGACATTCCCGCCCATATAACCAGGGACCAATTCATGGAGATGAAGGTGCACCAGGCCTTGATTGAAGCGACAGGTTTTGACCTGCTCGTCATGGGGCAGCCTGACGGCCCCGGCTGTTACTGCGCCGCAAACCAGCACCTTGCAATGACCATGGACAAACTGGCGGACAATTACAAATATATACTTGTTGACAACGAGGCGGGCATGGAACATCTGAGCCGGATGAACCTGCGCTCCATAGATGTTCTGCTGGTGATTTCCGATCCTTCCGCCCGAGGCATCCTTACGGCTAAAAGAATATCCGAACTGACAAAACCGCTGGCCATTGAAATTAAGGAAAAACATCTCATTGTTAACAGGACTCCAGATCCATTACCTGCAGAGCTGTATGCCAAAATAGAAGAAACAACAGAAAGCACTGACCTTCCTTTGGCGGGCATCCTGTCAAGCAGTGACAAGCTTATTCAGCAGGAATTGAGCGGGGAATCGTATCTTAACCTGCCTGAAGATGCAGCTGTTATCCAACAAGCATATGAAATTTTTTCAAAAATCATTAAATAGCGCAAGTTAATGAGCTTGACAGAACCCAATTTACATTATAGAAAAGTTGATCCGGCTCCATAAAATACCGAAAGATCATTGAATTATCCGCAACCTTAATTAAAAATTCACTTTTATCTTATTTGCCACAATGGATAAACAAAAAAACAGCAAGTCAATAGTCGAAATTGTCAGGGCTACTAAAATTTACACCCCTGATGTTGTGGCGCTTGAAGATATAAGTCTGTCAATTGTTTACGGCGAGATGGTTTTTCTTACCGGTATGAGCGGCGCCGGTAAAACCACTTTGTTGAAGCTGATATGCGGCATGGAAAATCCGGACAAAGGGTTGGTCGAGGTGGCCGGCAAAGACCTCAACCGGATTAAAGGCGGCGAAATACCCAAATTCCGGCAGCAGATCGGCATGGCATATCAGGACTTCAAACTTCTGCCCGACAGAACCGTGGCTCAAAATATTGCCATGGCCATGGAAGTCTCCTATGAGAACTTGAGGACCATCAAAAAAAGAGTGGGTGAACTGCTGCAGAAACTCAGGTTGGAGCATAAACATGATGCCCTGGCCGGCAATCTTTCCAGGGGAGAGCAGCAAAGGGTGACCATAGCCCGGGCGGTTGCCAATTCACCTAGACTTGTTTTAGCAGATGAACCGACCGGCAACCTTGACTCCAAGACGACCAGGATCGTCATGGATCTTTTCGAGCAGTGCAATCTTTCCGGCACCACTTTAATAATAGCAACACACGATGAAAGTATTTACAGAAGGTCCGAGAACCGGATCCTCGAACTGCACAGCGGTCGACTGGTAGCACCTGACGACAGATTAGCTTCAATAATCAACAATACGCCATGAAATTTATCAATACCATACTGGTTCAGACAAACCGCAACCTCCAGAAGACCTGGCCGACGCAGCTTATGACTCTGCTGACTGTAAGCCTCTCGGTCCTGATCTTTTCTTTCTTCTTTCTCATCTACACTAACATGATCAAGGCGGGCGAAAGACTCGGGGATGACCTGCGGCTGACCATATACCTTGAGGAGGAACCGGTACTGGAAATGCAGTCGCAACTGGTACAGAAAATTACCAATTTCAGCCCGGTTGAAGAGATCCGCTTCACCTCAAGGCAGGATGCCTTCAACCGGCTTTCCACCCAGCTTGGCGACAATGTGGATGTGCTGGACGATCTTGATCCCTCATTCCTGCCCCCATCAATCGAGGTGTATCCCAAGAAAAAACTAAGCACCCTGGCGCAGATCAAACGCTTTTCAGAATATCTTTCCACTTTACCCGGCGCCATCAAAGTTCAGTACGGACAGGAATGGGTTGAACGCTTCAATTACTTTACCAAACTTCTGCGTATAGTTGTTCTTTTAAGCGGAGCCCTCCTCATCATGACCACTACATTCATGGTGGCCTATACCATTCGCCTTGCAGTGGTTGCCAGACAGGCGGAACTTGAGATATTGCGTCTTTTGGGCGCTACCAACAGCTATATCCGTACTCCCTTCCTTATTGAGGGTTTTCTCCAGGGCCTGTTTGGCTCCTCTTTGGGGTTGCTGGCGCTTTTTTTCCTATTCCACTGGATCAAAATGCGGTTTTCAGGACCCGGTATCTTACAGCTGGTTGAATTTACTTTCTTCTCTCCAACCATCATTGCAGTAATAGTAGCAGCTGGTATTATTCTCTGTACAGGAGGCGGTTTTTCGTCCATGCGAAAATTCATGCGCATCTGACA
>JAFDCR010000162.1 GCA_019312685.1 Deltaproteobacteria bacterium
AACGGCTTGGTCTGAAGACGGACAAAATGCTCGGTCTCAAGGAAAAACAGGGGGCTGCTGCAATTGGGCAAAGCAGTCTCATGCGCTCGTATGAGGATATCTTTGACGATTTGGGATACAAGGTCGCCCAGGTGCTTCTCACGCATGATGATCTTTCCAATAGAAATCGGTACCTGAATGTCTGCAATACCATCCTGACCCTGCTTGATTGGAATATTATTCCGATCATTAATGAAAACGATACGGTCTCGGTCGAAGAGTTGCGCTTTGGCGACAATGATACTCTGGGAGCGTTGATTACCAATCTGATCGAGGCTGACCTGTTTATCTGTCTTACGGATGTTGCGGGGCTCTATACTGGTAATCCCATTGAGGATTCAGGGGCCAAGCCTGTTTATACGGTTGCAAAAATTGATAAAAAAATAAAAGCCATGGCCGGAAATGTTGTCGGAGCCCTTGGCACCGGCGGCATGCAGAGTAAAATCCAGGCGGCCCATATGGTTTCAGCCCGCGGCGGGAGTTCATTTATAGGGTCCGGCCGTGAAAAGAATATTCTGCATAAGCTGTTTGCAAATAAGGCTGTCGGAACATTTTTTCTGCCCCAGACGGAAAAAATGCAAAGCAGGAAACACTGGATTGCCTATGTTTTAAGGCCCAAGGGGAGCCTGGTTCTCGATCAGGGGGCCTGCCGGGCCGTTGTTAAGGGCGGGAAAAGTTTATTGCCCTCTGGAATTTTAGAGGTTGTCGGAAATTTTAAAGTGGGTGATCCGGTCCAATGTCTTGACGCAAAGGGAAAAGCCATAGCCTCAGGATTGAGCAATTACAAGGCTGATGACCTCAATAAAATTAAGGGGCTCAAATCCCAGATGATTGAAGAGATTCTGGGATTTAAGGACAGTGACGAAGTTATACACAGGGACAACCTTGTGCTTCTTTAACAGGAAAACAACGTCAACATACGAACTAATGGAGTGAAAAACATGTCCGTTCAGAATACAGTTGAATCTCTGGCTGTGGAAGCAAAAAAAGCGGCCAGGGAGGTGGCCTCCTTATCCACGACCAGCAAGAATAATGTTCTGCTGCGAATGGGTGAGGCGCTTCAGGAGCAGAAGGAATACATCCAGGCGGAGAACGAAAAAGACCTTGCCGCCGGCAGGGAAAAGGGGCTTTCGGCTGCCATGCTGGACCGGTTGGAGCTCTCTGATAAGGTTATAGAATCCATGATTGTCGGTCTGCGGGAAGTTGTTGCCCTGCCGGATCCGGTGGGCGAGGTCGATGAAATGGTCAAGAGGCCCAACGGTCTCATGGTCGGCCGCATGCGGATACCTTTGGGTGTAATCGGCATGATCTATGAGTCCAGGCCCAATGTGACGGTTGATGCTGCCGCGCTCTGCCTGAAGGCCGGAAATGCTATTTTGTTGCGGGGCGGATCAGAGGCACTTCATTCGAATTTGGCCCTGGCCAAGGTTCTGCAGGATGCCCTGGCCTCAGAAAAAATCAATCCGGCCGCAGTCCAGGTGGTGCCGACCACTGATCGCGAGGCGGTGAATGTCCTGCTGTCCCTGGATGAATATATTGACCTGATCATTCCCAGGGGAGGGGAGGGGCTCATCCGGTTTGTGGCGGAAAACTCCAAGATTCCGGTACTCAAGCATTATAAGGGGGTCTGCCATGTGTTTGTCGATGCAGATGCCGACCTTGATATGGCCGTTGATATCGTCATGAACGGCAAGTGCCAGCGTCCCGGTGTCTGCAATGCCCTGGAAACCCTCCTGGTGCATAAGGACATTGCCCCGGTCTTTCTGCCGTTGGCTGCCGCAAAGCTTGTTGCGGCCTGGGTGGAACTGCGCGGTTGTCCCAGTACCAAGGAAATTCTGCCTGATATTAAGGATGCCGTGGAGGAGGACTGGCCTGCGGAATTTCTTGATCTGATCCTGGCCGTAAAAGTGGTTGACGATCTTGATGCTGCCATGGATCATATTGCCAGGTACGGTTCCCAGCATACGGAGGCCATTGTCACGAAAAGTTATGCCAACGCACAGCGCTTTATCAAGGAGGTTGATGCGTCGGCGGTTATGGCCAACGCCTCTACCCGGTTCAGTGACGGCGGTCAGTTCGGCCTGGGAGCGGAGATCGGGATCAGCACCACCAAGCTGCATGCTTACGGCCCCATGGGATTGAAAGAGCTTACCACCAGAAAGTTTATTGTTTACGGCGACGGCCAGGTGCGTACGTAATTTTTTAAATGTTTACATAATCAACCAGATAAACCGTTGTGTTCCATCTATACCAGGCAGATATGTAAATATTGATTTAGTGAAGTTTATTAAAAAATACTTATTCTTTTAAACAGATTTTATGTTCATTTTTGCTTGCCCAAAAACGAACCAAAAAGGGCAGCCGTCCACTTGGCCCCGCATAAATGCGGGACTGCCCTGCGCTGCTCGCAAAGAGAGGGCGTTTCGGAAAGTCGCTTGCGCTCTGCCGAACCGCTGATTCTCTCTTTACTCCGCTGCTCGGCGGCGTGAAATGGCTTTTTAAACCCAGAGCAAGTTTTTGTTTTTGGAACCCCAAAAAATGTTACATCAGATAAAAACAACTTAACCCTTTCGGGGAGAACTTATGATCCACCATCATTTTGATGGTGGTTGTTAAAAATTATCTCCCAGAGTGAATATGGTGCAGGCAGCGGAAAGAAAACAACAGATCGGTTTGCTGGGCGGCACCTTCGATCCGGTCCACAACGGCCATCTGGCAGTAGCCGGTTATGTCCTGCAGGCACTTGGTCTTGATGCCGTCTGGTTCATCCCTGCCGCCCTGCCGCCCCATAAGGACGGTCATGCCGACGGCCGGGATATCTCCGCATTTGCCCACCGGCTTGCCATGCTTCAAGCAGCTGTTGCGGAAATCAAATCATTTGTCGTATCCGATATCGAAGCAAAACGTTCAACTCCATCCTACTCAATTGATACCATCGAGATTATGCTGCCGCAGGTCGGCGATCAGGCGGATCTCCTGTTTATAATCGGTGCTGATGCCTTTCTGGAGATAGATACGTGGAAACGGTATAGGGAACTGCCGACACTTGTCAGTTTTGTAATCATATCAAGGCCTAACTATTCGCCTGAGGCAATAGGGAAAATCATCAGCGAAAATTTCACCGGCTATCAATATGATCATTCCAGCGAAACCTGGAGTTCACCGAACAGTAATGGTTCTTTCATCCTTCAGCACATGGAGCCGGTCCTTATATCTTCGACCGATATCAGGGAAAGAGTAAGAAAAGGAAAGGATATTAATGGACTTGTACCTCCGGCAGTGGCGGACTATATAAGAACACACGGTCTTTATAAATAAATGTGCTTCTATACAATTCGCAGGTGAAGGAGGTGTTTTTCTTCGCTGGTTAACGGATTTCTTAAATTCTACGGATTGCTTCACTCTATTACGAAAACTCGGGGTTTCACCCTCAAACTGTTCGTAATAGGACGCTCCGCAATTCCTTCAATTTTTACTAAATCCGTTAAAGGCTCAGCAAATACTCCTTTCACCCTCTACTACAAGTATTGTTATTAACTGTAAAGAGTTAAGAGACACATAAATTAATTCAGATTTGTCGGGCTTTGGCATTCGACGAAGCTGAACTCTCATTTTTCCATTTCCTGAAATTCCCGCATGAATTTCCGGTCAATATAATCCTTGATCCAGAAGGCCAGCCGTCCGTCGAACATCAGCGAATTTTTACCCAGGATACCCCTGCCGCCGCCGACGTTGAAAATGAGCAGGTAGGAGCCGCCCGGATCAAACGGCTGGAGCTCTCCCTCTTCCAGGGAGACCATCAGGTTATGGTAAAGTACCGGATTTTCACGGACTGCATAGACACCCACCTTATCCAGGGGGCGGTCCTGGAAATATATACAGTCGCCGCCGCCGAAGATCTCCGGGTGTTCCGTGCATTGTAAGAATTTATTGACCAGCAGGCCGTTGTCAGGCCCGGTGGGAAGACCTGATTCCTTAAAGATGGTGGACGGCCGGACGCCGACGGCCAGAAAAATGATGTCGGCTTCATGGACAGCCCCTGACTCCAGGGTGATCCTACCTTTACTGACCTGTTTTGCATAATCCTGTTCAATGATCTTGACATCCCTTTTGTGCAGGGACCTGTAGGCCATATTTCTTATCCTCTCCGGGAAACGGGACATGAGACTGCTGCCGGCAAATATGGTTATTTCGGGCATGTAATTTCCCTGGTCCCTGGCAAGCTGCCAGACATTGCCGGCCAATTCCAGGGAAGACGGGCCGCCGCCGACAATCCCGACTGATATTTTCTTTTGGGTTATGAGCTCCAGAACCCTTGCCTGGGCCATCAGCAGGGTTTCAATCGGCTTTACGGAGAAGATATCAGTATGCTCGCCGTCTACCTGGTCCCAGGGGACGTAGCTGCCGGCATTAAATGAAAGGACGTCGTAGGATACGGGATCGCCCTTTTCAAGAAATACGGTTTTTGCTGCCGGGTCGATCTTGACGACTTTGTCGAGGATGAAACTGCCGCCCTGTTTCGTGACCACATGCTCAGTGGCAAAGCGGATATCATCCGGAGTGTATGTTCTGCTGAACATCCCGGGGCCCATGCCGGAGTAGTAATGATACTTGGAGGGGCCGATGACCGTGACCCTGTGGCCTTTTTCAATAAAAGTATGCAGGTGTTTCAGGGTCACCATGTGGGCATGACCGCCGCCGACAAGAACAAGATGTTTCTGCATATACATCACCTGTAGATTTGATTGATATTATAGAGAGTTAAACGCGACAATCTTTTCTCAGTTATATGGGAATATAAACTATCTCTTCTAAAATAGTAAAGAATCACCCGAGAAATTATCTACTGCTGCTGGGGCAGGCGATCTTTTCAAGGTCGTTGGCATAATTGAATTCCTCATCCCGTTCAGGGGTATGGCACCGCAGACATACGGCCGGTTCCGGTTTCCTGGAGATTTTTGCGGGATCCTGACCTGCGATGTGAGTTATTCCGGGACCGTGACAGACTTCACAGCCGACCTGCTGTAATGTTGCCGGAAGTGAAAGCAGAACCGCATCATCTTCACTGATCCTGGTGTCCCTATATTCTGCAGTTACATGACAGGGGAGGCAGTCAAGGTTGAACTGCTGTCCCTGTTCAGCCAGGGTCTGGTAAGCGATTGCATGATCTGTCTTCTCCCAGAAATCGGTCTGCTCAGGATGGCACTGCGCACAGGTCCGCCAGCCTGAAAAAACAGAATTAATCCGGGACATCATTGCCCGGTCGGGAGATACGACTGTTTCTTCAGCTTTGCTCCTTCCTGCCAGGTTGACTCTTTCCTTGGTTGTGCTGACGATCCTTTCCACCTCAGCATGATCGGGCAGTTTTATATCAAGGGCGATAAAGTTGTTTTCAAAGGTTGAAAGCGCATGATCCGTATTTCTGAGATTGTCCTGTTCCTGCTTGAGGAGTTCAATTTGCGCAAGCAGACGTTCTCTTGTCTTGAGCAGATTCTGATAACTTCGGTTGCCGGGAAGGGCATCCTTCTTTTCACGTCGCTCGATCCGGCTTATGCGGCCGTTTATGCCGTCTAGTTCCTGTTTTTTCAAGGTCAGCTCCTTTACGGCGCCTTTTCTGCCCCAGGTTTTGGACGGTGTCCAGTCGATCAGCATCCAGCCGAGAAATTTGCCCTGTTTGCCGGTCTGGGCAATAAGGCTTTTGTTGGTTAATTCCGGGGATGTATTGCGGGAGCTGGGAGCTGATTGGATAATAAGATGGATGTTTTCCAGAGAGGCGGCGATCTCCCGGTTCAGTTTTACCGGGTTGTTGGATAAAAGAATAAGCAGATCGCATTGTGAAGCAAGTTCGGAAACCAGGCCGGGCAGCACCTCCTGCCAGGGAAGAATCGCGGCATCTTCATCATGCCGGAATAATGATCTGCCGTTTTGGCCGGTCAGGCCGATTACCCCGATTGTAAGATCTCCCAACGTCCGTATGAGACTGGTCTGGAAGATCGGTTTTCCATCTGTTTTAGAGACAAGATTTGCGGAAAGCCATTTGAATGTGGAGCGGGAAGCCTGTTCCCTGAGAAAGTGCAGACCGGCGGCCAGATCATTTCTTCCCACCGCAACCGCATCATGTTCCATCAGGTTGTAGGCATCAATGATACCCCCGGCGGTTATTTCCGCCTGCTGAAGCAGGGCAGAGGGAAGGCTTTCACGCTTGAAAAGCAGATTGCCGCCGTCTACCGTAAGGTAGGGTGTATCATACAGCCCCCGGATTTTTTCCAACTGGTATGCCTTTTTGGACAGACCGCCCAACTGTTGTTTTGATCAGCCGCATGGTTCTGTTTCTCCGACAACGTCATTGGAGAAAAAGAGCAACAGGTTGTGGTCGTCGCTGATCGCAGAATCGGCCCGAATGAATCCGGGCGGAACGAGAATCATAATTATAATGAGAAAGATCAAACGTCTCATCATTGTTTGTCTCCTTTAACGGAATGCGGTTGTTTTTTCTCCCTGCGGGATTGCAGGATCTTCTCCCACTTTGTCAGTCTGTCTTTGACAATTGCCTCATAGCCCCGGTTGGTGGGATGATAGTATTTCCGGCCGCTGAGTTCATCAGGCAAGTGTTCCTGGTCAACCAGCCCGTCCTGACTGTCGTGGGCGTATTGATACCCCCTGCCGTAGGCAAGATCGCGCATGAGCCGTGTAGGAGCGTTCCTGATATGCAGCGGCACCGGGAGCGAGCCGGTTTTTTTAATATCGTGTCTAACTTCATTATACGCTCGGTACAGGGCATCACTCTTTGGCGCAGTGGCCAGGGATACAGCCGCTTCGACAAGGGCCAGCTCCCCTTCAGGGGATCCCAGCATATGATAGGCATCCCGGCAGCTTATCGCAATGGTAATTGCCTGGGGATCCGCAATGCCGACATCCTCGGAAGCGAAGCGGATAAGTCGCCTGGCTATATATAAGGGATCTTCACCAGCCGCCAGCATCCTGGCCAGCCAGTATAATGCGCCGTCCGGATCACTGTCCCGCAGGCTTTTATGCAGGGCCGATATCTGGTTGTAATGTTCCTCCCCGGCAGTATCATACTTGAGGTGACGTTTCTGGCCGGCCTCCTCGGCTGCATTCAAAGTGATAACAGCGGTTGATTCCGGATCAGCACCACTCTTTTCGGCCAGGTCCACGGCCACCTCAAGGATATTCAGGCCTACCCTGGCATCCCCGTCCGCCATCATGCAGATATGTTGCATGGCCTTTTCTTCAATCCGGAGTCTACTCCGGCCGAGCCCCTTATCCTGATCTGCAAGGGCCCGCTCCAGAATAATTTTTAGTTCATCCGGTGAAAGCGGTTTCAGAACAAGGACCCGGCAGCGGGAAAGCAGGGGAGCAATGACCTGAAAAGAAGGGTTTTCCGTGGTCGCGCCTATCAGGGTTAAGAGGCCGCTTTCAACATGCGGCAGAAATGCATCCTGTTGGGCCTTGTTAAAGCGGTGGATTTCATCGACAAATAAAATTGTCTGGATATTTTTTATCTCTCTTCGATCCCTGGCCCTGGAGACAATTTCCCTGACTTCTTTGACACCTGAGAGAACTGCGGAAAAAAAGACAAAGTCTGCTGCAATATTCTGGGCCAGTATCCGCGCCAGGGTGGTTTTACCGCTTCCCGGAGGACCCCATAACAGGAGGGAGGGGATTTTTTTCTGCTTGAAAAGCCGGTTAAGGATCCTGCCTTCACCCAGCAGATCTTCCTGGCCGACAAAATCTTCAATCCGTGTCGGCCGTATTCTTTCTGCAAGGGGTATGTTTTCCGTCAACTGAGACGACATTATCTTTCCTGGTTTAAAAATTAGTTATTCATGAAACCAAAACCTCTGGTGGTGGACCCGGATAGGCTCTACCGAACCGGAGAGAATTATATATATTATATTCATTTTCTTTGTTTGCCCAAAGAAAATGAATCAAAAGAAAGGGCACCCGTGCCCCGTGTCCGCCTGAGGCGGATACCCTGTGCTCTTCGAATCTGCCGGGATTATTAAAACTCGTCCGCCTTTGGCGTACTCAGACAGTTAATAATCTTTTTCCGGCATCTTCTCCGGTGCTCGGCAACGGGCCAATGGGTTTTAAAAGCCCCCGAGGAGAGCATCCTGAGGCCTCTAGTTATGCTGAAGAAGCACCATATATTTTACTTTATTAATAATGCTAATAATTAACCGAAGCAAAACCCCCATTCCTTAACAGCAGTTGCTGATCTCCTGCCATTTTTTTTCCAGCCGTTTCGCTGAAACCGGAATGCGTGTTTTCATCTCCTGGGCAAAAATGGAAATTTTGAACTCAGCAAGCATATCGCGATATTCCTGCAGCAGTTTGCTGCATTCCGGAGATGGTGTCTTGGGTTTTAATTCCTTCAGCCGGATGCTGAATGGCTCGACCTGAGCCTGTTTTGTCAGATCCTTCTCCGGTGAGGCATAGGCTCTTTCCATTCTGACCTGTAAAGCCTTACAGTAGCGGATGGCAGCGGTTACATGTTCTGTATCAAACTGCTGCAGAAAGTCAGCAGGGACGATCTCATTTAATTCTTCCCTGAACATTCCCGCCGCAAAATCAGTTTTCGATTTAGTCCGGCTCATGCTTTGCAGCCGAGACATCTGATCAATGACCTCCCGCCGCGCTTTTAAGAGAGCAACAACCAGTCCGGTAAGCTGTCCGGCCAGGTTCAGGAGCCCCTCTTTTTTCATGGATTCCACCAGGCTGTAAAAAGTTTTTTTGGAGGGGTGTGGATTCTCCTTTGTTTTAAATATCCGGTCCAGAACAAACTGATAGAGGTCTTCATTTAACTGCTGCCTGGAGCCGAGCTCCTCATAAAGGGCCCACTGGGAGGCGGGCAGATTGCATTCCTTTTTCAGCGGTTTGAACTGTTTTGGAAACTGTTTGCTGTAAAGTCCCAGGAGACCGTCCCTGTTCATCTGCCGTCTTTTTTCCGGGTCTGTATACAGTCTGATTGAGATATTGCCCTTATTATCCCTGTGCAGGCCCGGATAGGCAAATCCGAGAAGTTTGTTTTTTGAGGACTGGAGAGGGATTTTTTCCGGCAGATCATCAAAATCCCGGGTGGTCAGATTTTTTCTTTCCCATTTTTTTCTTAACCTGTCCAGGGTATCACTCGTCCGTTCAATACCTTTATCCACCTTGAGGTCTGAGAAAACCCTGGTTGCAATCAAGGTTTTACCAGAACTGTCCTGCAGCAGATAACGGATCCTGAGGTGTTGGGGAAGTTCTGTGGCCGGCCACTGTTTCCTGGAGATTTTCACCCGGTGTTTTTTCAGAATTAATGTTTCCAGTTTATTGAACAGCGATCCTTCATAGATTGTAAGATCTCTGGTGATCTGGTCGGCCGTCTGCTGAATGGGAATAAGCTTTTTGCGGATATTCTTCGGAAGGCCCTTGAGCAGAAACAGCACCTTTTCCGGCAGCAGTCCGGGCACGAGCCATTCAAAGGGTTCGGGGGAAATATGCTCAAGCAGGTCCACGGGAAGAAGAACGCTTATGCCATCCGTTTCGCCTCCCGGATCAAAACTGTAGGAGAGCTTGAGTGAAAAGTTGTCACCGAGAGTAATCTGTTTGGGGAAATCAGAAAGCTTTCCGGATTCATGAGATTCCAGAAGAACATCCTCCTCGCTCATAAAGAGGAATTCGTCGTCTCCCTGTTTTTTCAGGAAACGGTTCAGGCTTGCCCGGTCGAACACAGATGCATCCAGGCGCGTATCATAAAACTTATAGAGCACATAATCATCGGCCAGGATATTTCTCTGTCTCAGCCGGTCCTCGATATTTTCAAAACGGGCAACCAGTTTTTTATTGTTCTCCAGAAAACCATAACGGCCGGCAAGTTCCCCCTGGATCAGGGCCGAGTGGATGAATATGTCCCGGGCCTCGGCCTGGGCTGCTTTACTGACCTTTGCAAAATTCACCTTCCTGGAAGCCACAACCACCAGGCCGAACAGGGTGACTTTTTCGTTGGCGATCACCCGGCCGGTTTTTTTCTCCCAGCGGGGATTGCTGTAGCTTGAACGGCATAATGGTCCGGCAAGAGGTTCCAGCCATTCAACCTTGATATTTGCCGCAACCCTGGCATACAGTCTGGTTGTCTCCACCAGGTCGGCCGCCATAATCCATTGGCCGCCCTTATTGAAAAGGACCGAACCCGGAAAGGTCATGAGTTCCTTTCCCTGGGCCCCGTGATAGATATTTTTTGTTTTACGATAGCCGATATTCCGCAGGAAACCGCTGAGGATTGCATAATGAATATCTGTGTAGGAGGCGGGTTGCCTGTTCAGGATGAATCCTTTTTCCTTTTTCAGGATCAGGCTTATCTGCTCATGGATGTCCTGCCATTCCCTGAGACGCTGGTAGGAAAGAAAACTATTCCGGCACAATCTGCGCATCTGTGAGCGGCTTTTCTTTTTATTTTTTTCGCGGCCTTTAAAGGCCATAGTATTGAATTCTTCCCACATTTTAAGAAAGGCAAGAAAGTCGGAAGGATGTACCTTGAATCCGGCATGGGCCCTGTCCGCTTCAGCTTCAGCCTCTGCCGGGCGTATACGGGGGTCCTGGATGGCAAGCGCACTGGCGATAATGATAATTTCCCGCAGGCAGTTATGCACTCCAGCCTCGATAATCATCCTGGATATCCGGGGATCCAGCGGCAGCTTGGCCATTATTCGGCCTGTTGCGGAAAGACGCAGTTCTTTTCCGGTTGGATCAATGGCGCCAAGTTCATGCAGCAGTTCATATCCATCCCGGATTGCTCTGGCAGCAGGCGGATCAATAAAGGGAAAGGTTGCTGGATCGCCGAGCTTGAGATCAATCATTCTGAGGATAACTTCCGCCAGATTTGAACGTTTTATCTCAGGCAGGGTGAATTCAGGCCGGTTCAGGTAATCATCCTGGCTGTACAGGCGGATGCATATACCGGGACCGACCCGGCCGCATCTGCCTTTGCGCTGATCACAACTTGCTCTGGAAACGGCGTTTACCGGCAGGCTTGTTGTTCTGGCTCTTATATTGTAGGTTGATATTCTTGCAAGCCCGGTATCAATGACGTAGCGGATGCCGGGTACGGTTATGGATGTCTCAGCTATATTGGTGGCAACAATTATTTTCCGGTCCCTGAAATTCCTGAAAACCCTTTGTTGGTCTGCAGGGCGGAGGCGTCCGAATAACGGCAGTATACGTACAGGAGTTTTCTGTGAAATTTTCTTTTTTCGGGCGATCTGCGGATCGAACTCCTGTTTGAGTATTTCCACGGTCTCGCTTATATCCCTTTCGGTGGGCATGAAAACAAGGATATCGCCGTTTTTTCTTTTGCGGCACAGGGAGTGTATTTCCTTGACTGCAAGATCTATATAGGAGTTGCTTCCCTCTTCAGCCTGTTTTTCTTCCAACGGATGATACCGCACTTCAACAGGATATGTCCGGCCGGAAACTTCGATGATCGGGGCATCATTGAAGTGAGAGGAAAATTTCTGCGTATCAATCGTTGCCGAGGTAATGATGACTTTCAGGTCTTTCCTTCTACTCAAAAGCTGTTTTGTATAGCCAAGGAGGAAGTCAATATTAAGACTGCGTTCATGTGCTTCATCAATTATAAGGGTATCATAAGCACGCAGCCTGTGATCCGATCTGGTTTCAGCCAGGAGGATACCATCGGTCATGAATTTGATTCTCGTATCTCCGGTGGTCCTGTCCTGGAAGCGGATTTTATGGCCGACCAGCGCAGCTGATTTTTCCCCCAGTTCCTCCGCCACCCGGGCCGCCACAGTAATTGCGGCAATTCTGCGCGGCTGGGTGCAGCCGATCATTTTTTTGCTGCCACGGCCTGCCTCAAGACACATTTTAGGCAGCTGCGTTGTTTTACCGGAACCGGTATCCCCGGAAATGATCACGACATTGTAATTGTGAATCGCTTCAATGATCTCACCCCTGTGGCTTGAAATCGGGAGAGCTTCCGGGTAGTTGATCGGGCTGGTTTTAGTCATAAATTATGTGTAAAAAATCCAATTGCTTAACAGTACATTTATGCTATGCTCTTTACCATAAACCCGGAGACAATACATCAATGGATAAATTGTCCGGGTGTTAATAAATTAACAATCATCTGCAATACAACATAGAAAGTCAAACAATTCATTAAACGAGGTAATTCATGAAGGTGCGAAAAGCAGTCATTCCAGTGGCCGGACTGGGAACCAGGTTTCTGCCGGCCTCAAAAGCCATCCCCAAGGAAATGCTCACCGTGGTGGACCGGCCAACGATCCAATACATTGTGGAAGAGGCTGTCGCCTCAGGAATCGAAGAGATCATTCTGGTTACCAGTGAAGGAAAATCAGCCATCGAGAATCACTTTGACTACGATTTCGAGCTTGATACCGTTCTCCAGATGAAAAAAAAGGATAAGATGGCTGAGGAGCTGAATCATATATCCAACCTTATTGATATTGTTTCCGTCCGTCAGAAAAAACCTCTCGGGCTCGGCCATGCAATCTGGTCTACGAGAAATGTCGTCGGAAACGAACCCTTTGTCGTACTCCTGGGAGATGACCTTGTCTTGAGCAAAGAACCATGCTGCCTGCAGATGCTGTCCCTGTTTGATGAGGTACATGAATCAATAGTGGCAATCCAGCGTGTTCCCATGGACCAGACCGGACAGTACGGTATTGTTGAGGGGCAGCAGTATAAAGAAAGAACCTATAAAGTTGAGAAGATGATTGAGAAACCGGCGCATGGTACAACCTCATCGGATATGGCCATTATCGGCCGTTATATACTGCAGCCTGATATTTTTCCGCTGCTTGAGGAGACCGAGCCGGGTCATGGGGGTGAGATCCAGCTTACGGACGCCCTGCTGAAACTGGCGGAAAAGCGAGGAATGTACGCCTATGAATTTGAAGGTGTCAGGTTTGATGCAGGAGATAAGCTTGGCTACCTCAAGGCAATAATCGCTTTTGGCATAAGACATCCTGAACTCGGGGATGATTTCAGGAAATACATCAAAGATGTTGCTGCAGGTTTGGAACTGTAGTCATTGCTTCAACTACCCTTTCCCACATCTCGCCCTGACATTGAATGACTGATGAATCGACAAAGTATATCGAAGTGGCGGTTACGGCGCCTGTTGACAGGCCGCTGACCTATCTTGCGCCTGATGACTGTCTGCAGCCGCTTCTGCCCGGCATGCGTGTCCTTGTGCCCCTGGGAAGCAGAAAGATAACCGGCTATATACTTTCATTTGTCGACCATCCCCCGTCAGCTAAAAATTTAAAAAAGATCGCTGCCGTTCCCGATGAAAGACCTCTGTTTGCTGTTGAGCAGGTTGATTTTTTCAGGTGGATCGCCAGGTATTATCATTATCCGATCGGAGAGGTGATCAAGACAGCCCTGCCGGCAGGACTTACCCAGAGAAGCGGCAGACGCGTTCTGCTTACTTCAACCGGGAAAAGCCATATTCTTGAGGCCGTTAACAAAAAAGAAGTCAACAGAAATCGATGGTTGTCAACCCTGCTTGAGAAAGGGGAAATAAATCCCCATATGACAGGGAAGCTTTGGGCTTCCAGAGAGCGAGGGCTTCTTAAGTCATGGGAGGAAAAAGGCTGGGTTTCCATCAGCAGTGAAATTGTCGGCGGAAGAACCAAGATTAAAACCGAACTGTGCTGTTCATTAAACGAACACATTACCCCGCTTGAACCGCTCAAGGTTTCGGAAAAAAAGACAGTAGCAGCGCTGGAAAAGATATCAGCAGCAACAAACCGCAGATTTGTCCCGCGCCGGGAAGTCCTGCGAGAATACCCTGGTGGTTCCAGGGGGATTAAATCCCTTGCCGGAAAAGGGTTTATAAAGCTGACGGAACAGCAGGTATACCGGGATCCGTTCGGCGAATGCTTTTTTGAGACCAACATGCCTGAAGTGCTGACAACTGAACAGCAAAAGGCACTGGAAAAAATCATCCCCCCGATAAAAAAAGGGACATATTCGGCCTTTTTACTTCATGGTGTCACCGGCAGCGGCAAAACCGAAGTGTATCTGCAGGCAGCGGCAAAAACGCTTGAACAGGGAAAAACCATTCTGGTACTGGTGCCGGAAATCGCCCTGGCAACTCAGCTTGAAGCACATTTTCTCGGCAGGTTCGGTCCAAGGGTTGCGTTGCTGCACAGCGGCCTGACTGCCGGGCAGCGCTTTGATCAATGGAACAGGATATTGCAGGAAGAAGCCGATATAGTTATCGGTGCCAGGTCAGCGGTGTTTGCCCCTTTGAATAATATTGGCCTCCTTATTGTAGATGAAGAGCATGACGGTTCCTTCAAGCAGGAAGAAGGGCTTCGTTATCATGGAAGAGACCTGGCCGTCCTGAGGGCGAGCCGCTCGGATTCCGTGGTAATATTAGGTTCCGCCACTCCTTCGGTCACCAGTTATTTCCATGCAGAGAGCGGGAAATATAATCTGCTGAAACTGGGGAAGCGTATTGATGACCGGCCTCTGCCAAAGGTGAAAGTGGTAAATATGCAGGCAATAAAAACCGTTTCAGGCAGTCCGCCGGTATTTTCACCGGAGCTGATCAACAACCTTCGTGAAAATTTTTCCCGGGGGGAGCAGAGTCTGGTATTTCTCAATCGGCGCGGCTTTGCCAATTTCATGATCTGCAGGGACTGCGGCCAGACAGTCCAATGTAAACACTGCCATATTTCCCTGACCCTGCACAGATCGGACGCTAAACTCCTCTGTCATTACTGCGGTTTTACAGTTGCAAGCAGTACTCTTTGTACCAAGTGCAGGTCCACGTCTCTTGTGCCCATAGGCATAGGAACCGAAAGGTTGGAACAGGAGTTGAAAAGATATCTGCCCGGTGCCGGGATTGCCCGACTTGACCGTGACACCTGCGTTAAGCGGAACGACTATATAAAGATTTTAAAAGCTGTACACCATGGTGAGGTCGATATCCTTCTGGGGACGCAGATGATTGCCAAGGGGCATCATTTTCCGAATGTTACCCTGGTGGGCATAGTTCTTGCCGACACAGGTCTCGGGCTGCCTGATTTCAGGGCCGGTGAAAGGACTTTTCAGCTGATTTCCCAGGTAGCGGGACGGGCAGGCAGAGGGGGGAAGCCCGGCCGGGTCATAGTGCAGACGTATCAGCCTGAACATTACAGTATAAAGATGGCCCAAAGCCATGACTATTCAGGGATGTATGCAAAGGAAATAGGGCTGCGCAGGAATCTCCGGTATCCGCCCTTTTCCAGGTTAATTAATCTCAGGATTGAAGGAAGAGACGAAACAGATGTTCAACAGACAGCAATCAGGCTGGCAAAACTGGCGGTCAGGTTCCAACAAAAAAAGCAGCCGGAAATTTTGGGGCCGGCCCCGGCCCCTTTAACCCGCTTGCGGGACAGGTTCAGATGGCAGATCCTGTTTAAAGCTGAAAGACTGGAAATCCTGCATGGGATTCTGCATAATCTTGCTGGAGAGATTTCGAGCCTGACTAAAACAGGCAAGGTCAGAATCTCATTTGATGTTGATCCCGAATATATGATGTAGAAAATTTTGGCGCATTCGTAAAAAAATTGAATGTGGCAATTAGGGGAAAATTTTTTTATTAACCACAGATAGACACAGACAACTGCAGACATAAATAAAGCCGACCTGGCTTTATTTATAGTGCCATCGCTGCGCGATAAATAAAATAGCCCCGCAAGGTGATAATTTAATAGTTGTGCCGTCAATCGTCCCGCTGTTTCGTTGCGGGACACCTCGCACAACTATTAGTTTTTGTCCGTGTCAGTCCGTGTGCTTCTGTGGTTAAGTTAAAAGCAGGTATAACATCTTAAAAAAACTGGATTGGAGTCTCCCGTTGGTCGCTTTTCTCCCGCCTGCGCGGGAGTGACTGTGTTGTATTGTTTGTCATCCCCGCGGAGGCGGGGATATAGGTTTTGTTCAGTAGCAATCTTCAAGAATACTCAAAAACCTTAAAATAGTTTATAATAATTTGTTATTTTATAACCCATAAAGAACACAATGTCTTTATTGTGCCTAACAAAAAAAACCTCTGAATCGGAGGTAAAGACAATCTTTACTTTATAAAGACTATATGCTAAAAATAAATAAGCTCATACTGCTTTTTTGAATAGTGGAAGATAATTGTGTCTGATAGTCGTAGTTAATATCTTTGGTTTGGGGGTGGATATGCGTACTGTAACTATTCGTTTCGGTTTGTCTTTATTGTGTATCTTTTTTCTCTTTTCTTCACATGTTGCCGCTGCAGAGCAGACCGGTGATTCTCAGCCTCTGTCCGACGAACAGAAAATGGAGCAGGTCCGGGAGTATTTTAAATCCGAATTCCAGGAAGAGGATTACTTTCGCACCGACAGGCTGCTGCTGACAGCGACCAAGAGAAATCTGCCTATGCGCAAGGCTCCGGCAATCGCCACGGTGATTACCCAGGAAGAAATCCGCTACATGGGAGCCAGAAATCTGCGGGATGTCCTAGCCATGGTTCCTGGGGTGGGGGTGGCAAGGAATGAATTCGGCGTCTTCATGTATGAAGTCAGGGGGATCAGGACACAATTATCCGAAAAGATTCTGCTTATGATTGACGGTCATTCCGTCAATAAATCAATTATCACCGGAAGCGCACTGTACAGGATTTTCGATGATATACCAGTCAAGAACATCAAGCAGATCGAGATTATCCGCGGCCCGGGCTCGGCCTTATACGGTGCCAATGCATTTGTGGCGGTAATCAATATTATCACCAGGAATGCGGTTGATATCAGCGGCATTGAAGTCAGCGGCAGCTACGGCGATTTTGAAACCGGCAATATTAACATCGTCGGAGGAAAAATCTTTAAAAACGGCTTTCAGATATCAGGGAGCGTCGATTACTTCAATACCGCCGGTGAAAGATTTTCTATTGAGCGGGATTTTTTAACTGAATTCCCCCCCTTGGCACCTTTTAATTTTTCAGCTGCCCCAGGATATGCTTATACGGAAATTGAAAAGACCGATATTTTCCTGAAGGCCTCATACAAGGACCTTGCCTTCAAAGGGCATTATATGTCCAACCAAAGAGATGCTTTTTACATCGGTTTTAATCATGTCCTTACAGATGACAGCACAGATCCGATTACCAACTACTGGGCCGAATTAAGTTACAGCCCGAAGCTGTCCGATCGTCTGCAGGCAACCTTCAAGACATATATTGATTTTTATGAACAGGACACGAGTGCTGAAATTTTCCCCGAAGGATATACCGACTTCGGTCTGGGTTTAACTTATCCCAACGGAGTGATTGTTGAACCGAAAGTCAAAAATCAAACCATAGGTGCTGAATTACAACTGGATTACGATCCGTCGCCCGCCAATCATCTTGTGGTAG
>JAFDCR010000163.1 GCA_019312685.1 Deltaproteobacteria bacterium
AAAAATATGAGGCTTTTTCGGGTCAAGTTGTTCCGTGCCGGTAACAGAAACAGCAACCCCGCTGAAAACACAGATCGACCTGGCCCACCAGGCGGCCAGGCTCTGAACCGATGCGGCATTTTGCCGTAAAATTAATGTCCGGAAGAGGGTTAAGATGCTGACAAGAAGTGTTAGCAATAGAGCAAAAGGAACAGAGAGTATAGACCGGAGCAACCGAAGTAACTTCATCAGAATAGAGGTTAAAGTATCTCTCTTAATGGCGAGATACCTTCATTGTGCATGGTATCAAGCAGTTCTCTGGGGGAATGCAAGAATTTATCCGAGAGTTCCTCAGCAGGATCAACCTTTTTCTCTTCTGCAGGAGATCTCTTGGGCTCCTTGCTGCTGTATGAAGAAAACAGGTTTAAATGTTCCCAGCGGGAAATGTAGTAGTTAATGAGTGAAGGCAGTTCTGTAAATATTGTCGCCTCAGGATTCGGATCCACGAAGCTTGAATTTTTCAGCTTCTGGCAGGAGAGCGTTTGCGTTTTGTAAAAATTCTCCAAAAAGATCATCTCCGCCGGCATAATGGCCTTGTAACCAATGTGGTTGAAAACCTTAATAACCCAGGTCATGATATTGTTGCCTGTCTTGGCAACCGGGTAGGGGATATAAATTTCTCTCGGGGTTTTGAGATTCATATATGCCTTTATTGTCAGGATGAGTTCAGAGAGTTCTACGGGGTTCCGGTCAACAAAGTGATAATGCTGGCCGGTGAATTCATCCTGGTTTTTCAAGATATGATGGATAAAGTAGGGAACTTTGCTGGCATTGGAGTAAGAGTGGAGCACCCCCCTTTTCTTGGTCAGCATAAAAGGCATTGCCCGGTCAACAATATTGAACAAAAGCCTGTTTATTCCCTGAATTTTATGGTCATGAGCGCCGTAAACTATGGCAAGCCGGATGAGTGTGTACTTTAAGCCGTGCTTTTCATGCATATGTTTCAGGGTCATTTCCGTCATCAGCTTGGATTTGGCATAGTTTGACAGGGAATTGTTTAACGGCAGATGGTCTTCCTCCGTCAGGTTCTCACCCGAGGGCAGCGTTGCGGCTGAACTGATATGGATATATGGGATGTCAAGCGCGAGACAAGCTCTGGCAAGGTTGATGCTGCCCAGATAATTTACTTCATATGACAGAATCGCGTCACTCCTGATTGCCGTAATGGCACAATTAATGACAAATTCAGGCTTCTGTCTTTTAAAGTAATTGATGATATCATCAAGTTCACGCAGACTCAGCTTCTTGCTGTTCGGAGATCTGACATCAATTTCTGGTGTGTTGGTTTTAAAATAGTGCAGCAGATATCCGCCGATGAGGCCCGAGCCCCCGATAATCAGTCCTTTCATTTTAGATGATGTTTCAGAGTTATCCATAATGCTTAAAGAGAATGTTATAATTTGCCTGTGCTATATATATTATGTTTATTGTTCTGGAGAAAGCCAACAATAGGTTGTTTTTCGGGCATGCTCCTGAATGTTAACTCAATGTACTTACCCTCTCTAGGAATTGAAGTCAAGCTGAAGCTTGAACTACATCCCCTCCAGTAATTGTTGCGATTCGAATTTTGTTACGTTATGAACAAGATCAATATCAATTCAGCTTTGCAATTGAAAGACAGGTTTCCCCGGAGAAGGGTTTTCGGCAGCTTATTTCTGGAGTTTTAAAAAACAACGTGCTTCTATACAATTCGCAGGTGAAGGAAGTATTTTTCTTCGCTGGTTAACGGATTTCTTAAATTCTACGGATTGTTTCACTCTATTACGAAAACTCGGGGTTTCCCCCTCAAACAGTTCGTAATAGGACGCTCCGCAATTCCTAGAATTTTTACTAAATCCGTTAAAGGCTCATCAAATACTCCTTTCACCTTCTGCTACAGGTATTATTATCTGTAAAGAGTTAAGAGGAACAAAAAACAAAAAGATTACTCAAACTGAAAAATAATTTTAGCAAAATTGAGTGCAAATGGATATTGAACAAGAAAAGAGTCTCAGCTGCTTCAAGGCGTATGATGTCAGGGGCAGGGTTCCAGATGAATTAAATGAGGACCTGGCATTTAAAATCGGCCGGTCTTTTGCAACTTATCTCAATGCCCGCCGTGTGGTTGTCGGCTATGATATCCGCCTTTCCAGTAATACGTTGGTATCTTCTTTGTCAAAGGGGGTAATTTTCTCAGGGGCTGAAGTGCTCAACATAGGGCTCTGCGGTACCGAGGAGGTGTATTATGCTACGGCTGCTCTTGATGCCGACGGAGGAATAATGGTGACCGCCAGCCATAATCCTGTTGAGTATAACGGTATGAAGTTCGTACGCCGGGAAGCCCGGCCAATAAGCAACGATACCGGTTTGGCCGAAATTAGGAAAATGGTGCTGGCTGACAGTTCCCGAGGAAGAGATGGGGGGGATTTGTCCGATTCCATGCACCGGATAAATATGCGTGATCAGTATGTTGAACATATTCTCAGTTATATAGAACCGGCCTCACTGATGCCGATCAGTGCTGTCGTCAATGCCGGGAACGGATGTGCCGGGCCGGTAATTGATCAGCTTGAAAGAAAGCTACCGATAACTTTAATAAAGCTGCAGCATGAACCGGACGGCAGTTTCCCCAATGGAGTCCCCAATCCCCTGCTGCAGGAAAACAGGAAGGCCACTGCTGAGGCGGTCATCCGGGAAAAAGCTGATATCGGCATCGCCTGGGACGGTGATTTCGACCGTTGCTTTCTCTTTGATGAAAAAGGGTATTTTGTTGAAGGTTATTACCTTGTGGGCCTTCTGGCCCAGGCCATGCTGCAGGGAGAAAATGAACCCCGGAAAATAATCCATGATCCCCGATTGTTCTGGAATACGAGGGAGATTGTTTTAAGGGCCGGCCATACCCCTGTACTCTCCAAGACAGGGCATGCATTTATAAAGGAAAAGATGCGGGCGGAGGATGCGCTTTACGGCGGTGAAATGTCAGGACATCATTATTTCAGGAATTTTAACTACTGCGACTCCGGGATGATCCCCTGGCTGCTTGTCTGGCAGCTTATGAGCAGGACCGGCAAACCCCTTTCAGAATTGTTTGCCGAACGCATGGAACTTTTTCCGGTAAGCGGTGAAATAAACCGGAAGGTAGAAGACCCGGACGGGGTGCTGGCCCGTATTGAAAAGCGATATAGGGATGAACCCTGTGAAAGGGATTACACCGATGGCCTGAGTATATCCTGCGACACCTTTCGTTTTAATGTCCGCAAGTCAAATACCGAACCGCTGCTGCGCCTGAATGTGGAAAGCCGAGGTGATCGCGCCCTAATGGAGGCTAAAACCAAAGAATTATTGCGGTTGATTGATGAAACAGGTTCCTGACTTTTTAAAGGCCAGCCACAATAGCATTAAATGTAGCACTGGGCCGCATTGCGCCGGCCGTCTTGTCCGGATCAGGGCGGTAATAACCACCGATATCTACTGGTTGGCCCTGGGCACCATTGAGCTCAGCAATAATCTTTTCTTCGTTTTCCCCCAGTTTTGTTGCAATTCCGGCGAAACGGGCCCTAAGATCAGGGTCTTCATTCTGCTCGGCCAGGGTCTGGGACCAGTATAGTGCCAGGTAAAAATGGCTGCCCCTGGTATCAAGTTCATGCACTTTCCGGGAAGGGGATTTTTCGTTTTCCAGAAACCGGCCGATAGCCCGGTCAAGGGTCTCGGCAAAAATCCTGGCTTTTTCATTGTTGTATGTGCTGTAAACATGTTCAAAGGAAGGGACAAGTGCACAGAATTCGCCAAGGGAGTCCCAGCGGAGATGTCCTTCCTTGAGAAATTGTTGGACATGCTTGGGAGCCGAACCGCCCGCCCCCGTCTCAAACAGTCCGCCGCCGTTCATAAGGGGGACGATTGACAGCATTTTGGCACTTGTGCCCAATTCAAGGATTGGAAACAGGTCGGTGAGATAATCACGCAGGACATTACCGGTCACCGCAATGGTATCTTCTCCCTTTCTGATCCTGGCAAGGGAGAAACGCATTGCTTCCACTGGATGCATGATGCGGATATCCAGGCCGGAGGTATCGTGTTCCGGCAGATTAGTCTTGACCTTTTTAATAATCTCGGCATCATGCCCCCTGTTCTCGTCGAGCCAGAATATTGCCGGCGTCCCGGTTGCCCTGGCTCGGTTGACGGCCAGTTTGACCCAATCCCGGATGGGAGCATCCTTGGTCTGGCATGATCTGAAGATATCATTTTTCCCTACTTGCTGTTCCAGCAGGACCGTCCCGGAGCTGTCAACAATGCGGATGGTGCCGGAGTCCGGAGCCAGGAAAGTCTTATCGTGGGAGCCGTATTCCTCTGCTTTTTGGGCCATCAGGCCGACGTTGGAAACACTTCCCATGGTGGCAGGATCAAAGGCGCCATTTTTTTTGCAGTCCTCGACGACCTCCTGGTAGATTGTCGCATAACATCTGTCAGGGACCATGGCGATGCAGTCGTGAAGCTTGTCATCAGGCCCCCACATCCTGCCGCCGTCACGGATGAATACAGGCATTGATGCATCAATAATAACGTTGTTGGGGACATGCAGGTTGGTGATGCCCTTACTGGAGTCAACCATGGCCAGTTTCGGGTGCGTCCGGTATACAGCTTCAATATCCTGTTCTATCTCAGATCTCTCGGACTCCGGCAGGCTTTGTATTCTTGTGTAGAGATCGTCCAGGCCATTATTGACGTTAACCTTCAGCTCTTCAATAACAGCAGCATGTTTTTCGAAAACTTCCCGGTAATAGACAGCAACGCAGTGGCCGAACATGATAGGATCAGAGACTTTCATCATTGTCGCCTTGAGGTGCAGCGACAGCAGGATCCCGTCGTTTAGGGCTTCTGCTATCTGACTCTCATAGA
>JAFDCR010000164.1 GCA_019312685.1 Deltaproteobacteria bacterium
ACGATATCAACCCCTGCCTCGTAACTGTCGAGGACGGCCTGCAATTCATCTGCCGAAGCACCGGCTAGGATTTCGCGGTTGCTGAGAACGTAGTCAAAATCCATGTTGCCCACGGTCCTGCGGATAGAGGTTTCTGCTATGTCGCGCAACGACTGTCTGACATCCTGGACCTTGAAAAGAAAATTGAATGGATCACGCACCTTGTACTGGACGATCCATTCCACATCAATGACATTCTTATCAGCAGTCAGCATGAGGGACTCGGAATCATAACCTTCTTTCGAGTACACGGTCTGGCGGCCCGGCACCCTGGTCCGGAAACCGAACTCCTCTTTCCGCACAGTTTCAATGTCCACCTTGGTAACGGTGTCAACCAGTGGAATTTTGAAGTTAAGCCCTGGAGGAGCGGTCTTGCTGTATTCGCCAAACCTAAGAACAACACCACGTTCACCCGGTTTGATGGTATAAAAGGATGAGTTTACGACCTGGAACAGTACTATGATAAGTATGATGATTAATATTTTTCCTAAACCGCTGAACAAACCGGCGGGGCTTCTTCCTGTCGTATCTCGCCCCTCTTCATCTCCCGGCGGTGTGCCTCCTCCCCCAAAGAATGCTTTCAGTTTTTTTAGAAGTTCAGCGATAAATTCTTCAGGCGATGGTGTTTTGCCGCCTTTTCCCCAGGGGGGTTGTTCGTCTTGCCAAGCCATAATTCCCTCACTTTGCTATATTGATTGTATCCGGTCAGAAACAAAACATTGTTTCAAACGGAAAACCATAATTTTAAAAAACAATCCCAATAATTTGATATGATTAAATATTCGATTCTCACAGATTGATTAGTCGATTTCAAGTTTTTTTTCTTGGTGTTAAAAGTAAGTTTCCATAAAAGTCTAAGATAAAGTTACTGATTGTTGCTGGTATGCTGGATATTGCAGTAAAATCTGTCAGCCTAAAGCCAGCCACCAGCAAAAGACAAATATGGCAAGGGTTGCTATGAAAAGATTTATTTGGAGAGATGTTTTTTTTATGAGCTCATGCTGCGGTGGAAGAAAAATGAATAAAGCACCAATCACTCCTCCTGCCAGGAGCCCGAAGAAATGAGCACCCAAATCAGTCCTCGGTCCACCGGAACCGAGAAAAGCAAGAAGGCCGGCACCAGCAGCCAGGGGTAAAAGTATCTCTTTGACTGCGGCGGTTTTTTTACTCACAGCCTGATAACCTGAAAGAATACCTATAGTACCGAAAATTGCCGTGGAAAAACCCACAGAATTATGTGGATTGCCCTGCAATAATATATTGATTAAATTGCCGACAGCACCGGATACAAGAATCAGGAACCACCCCAGGCCATGTCCTAGAAGACGGCAAAGAAAATGGACAAGAACACCTCCGGTAAGCAGGTTACCGAATAAATGGACAACATCGGCATGCAGCGTAAGTCCGGTTATCAGACGATACCATTGCCAATGTTCAATTATCTGTTTTCCGGAAACAGCTCCATGGGCAAACCATTCGCTTTCACTGTTCCATGGGCCTGTAATTACATATAAAATTGCCAACCCACCCATCATCAGTATTGTCGGTGGCTGGTATTTCGTCAGCACAGGAAACTGTACTCTCTTCTGAGGGCTTGAAGGCGGCCAGTCGCTGTTTTCTTCCATAAATGCTGCAATTTCCCTTAAAGCCCTTTTTTCATGGATCGGTGATACCTTTACAACCCAGCTGTGCTTTTCTAACTCAATTGCGCTTGGTATATTTGCTGTTCTGAGAACTAAAGACCACTGATCAGCCTGCTGACGGTTGGCCGCAAGGCCTATGGTTGAGGTCATGCGGAGTTCAGTCATTATGTTTAAAATCCGGAAAATCCATTTGTGCTGAAGGGTTGCACTAATTGCAGTTTTGTTTCATCGGACCAAGGTGTTAGAAAGAACATGTAAACATGGAGTCATCTCTTGTCAAAAAAAAATACAGTCAAACAGTAACTATTTAAATTGGTAAAAGCTCATGGGGCTATTCAGGAAAAAGAATTTACTTTTACTCGTGTAGTGATTTTGCTGAAGGATTAAACCGTTGTGTCTTTACCTGAGAACTTCATGACGTATTTAACATGAAATAAAGTTAATTGTTGGGTAAGATATAATGAAAACAGTCTATTAGTATCTTTTATATGGGATAAAAAAAGTTATGAAGCAATTGGTTGCATTCTACATTGTGGTTCTATCCCTTCTGATTTCCTCACTTTCTCTTGCCGTGAGCGTCGCGGAATATACCAAAGCTATTGAACAAAGTCCCGAGGACCTTAAGTACAAGTTTTACTTATTGAGGGGGCTGGTATACAGGGGACAGGGAAATATTGATGCAGCCATGAAGGATTTCAGTATTTCCATTAAGATGCGTCCTACGCATGATGCCTATCTCAGGCGGGGTGAAATGTATTTTGAGACAGGCGCATATAATATAGCAGAACAGGATTTTACCAAAGCCATTAATATGAATCCATCACTTGAGGCTTACAAACTGCGGGGAGTAACCTATCTTGTTATGGGAAAACTGGACAAGGCTGTCGTTGATGGTAGTGAAATAATCAAAGAGGCCCCTCAAAAATCCAATTCATATAATATCCGCATGGAAGCATATGCCCAGATGGGTGAACTGGAACTGGCCAGAAAGGATGCGCGCAAGGCATTATCGCTGGACCGAAACAACAAGGTGGCATCTGACCTGCTTGTCAGGTATCCCGAAAAGATTGAGCTTCAAGGTGCAATCCAAAGGTATCGGCCCAGGGAAAACATTAACAAGTATCGGGTCTGGGCAAATAACAGGGGATTTGCCTTTACAATAAAACCCGATGCGGAAGAAGTTGATAAGGAATCCACAGATAGCAGATAATTTTTACGGCCTTACCCGTTTTGCAGTGAAAAGATATCCAGAGGCTCTCCCTTGGAGGGCTCACGTTTGAGGATAATTTGTCCTGAATTATTTTTAGTTTTCCCCATTGGTTTACTCCGGACCGGATCGCAGGCAACTTAATACAAGAGAAAACAACTATACTCCAGAATTCTTGCCAGTCAAAATATTTGCTCACGGGCATGTTATTATGAGAGGAATTACATGAAACCAATATTATTTGTTATAACAATAAGTTGACATTCTCAACCACCATGCGGTATTAACATTCCCAACCATGGTTTAATGATATAAACTTAAACTTTTAAAACCTAGTCAATGTACAATCCTTCACCTTTCCTAATATCCTCAGCAGCCCTTACCAGTATCTTCAGCTTTTTTTTCGGCGGATATTTTCATGAGAGGCAGAAGGTCTACCGGTTATGGATACAGCACAGGGCCTTTGGGGTTGCAATCCCTAATGAAGATGAAAAAAAGAGGCTCTGTGTCGAATTGGAGGCCAAGGACAGGGTTTTTCGTCAAGCCAAGGGACTGCTGAAAATTCTTCTTTTAACCCTGTGTATTGAGTACGTGGTTTTTCATCTATATTCCTTCAAGTACATAATGAGCGGTTCACCGTTTTATGAGGCTGATGCCCGGCATACTTACCTCTGGTTCAGCATTATCATAAGTTTTATAGTGCTTATAAACATCTTTGAGATGTTCTATATCATTGTTGCAATTAACCGGAAAAACAGCTTCCCCTACTTCAAGGTCCGCAA
>JAFDCR010000165.1 GCA_019312685.1 Deltaproteobacteria bacterium
ATTTCCCGGATTTTTCCTCTCTTCCGGTGAATATTGTTAAAGTGCCCCCTTCATCCATTGAATCAAGAGCGTTTAAAAATATATTTTCCAAAGCCTCAATGATCAGATCCAAATCAAAAGCAAAGCTGGGGATATATCCAAGTGACCTAACCACATAGACAGATTTTTCCCTAAAGAGATCCCCATGGAGAAACAACACCCTTTCGATTGCTTCGGCCAGGTTATTTTCGGTAATATTGGGAGATGATTCTTTTGAAAAGCTCAAAATGTTTTTAAGGATCTTTTCGAGTCTCGTCACTTCGGCAATAATGATCTTCGTATACTCTTTTTCCTTTCTATCAGCAGGAACAGCTTTATCAAGCCTTCTGGCAAAACCGCCGACAGAGGTCAGGGGATTACGTATTTCATGAGCGATATTGGCTGTGAAACGCCCCAAAGCTGCAAGCTTTTCAGTCTGGGCCAGTTGAAGCTGCAATTCCTTTTTCTCATTATCCGCTCTGTCGCGCTCGATAATTGTCGCCAGGGTGCTTGCCACGGCAGTCAGGAAATCTTCTTCGCGCCTGTCGCGCTTATGACCTTTTTTCAGGTATACATTGAGAAGGCCATACACTTTATTTCCCGAGAGAATCGGGACACAATAATGCCCGTGCGGGAACATGTTTTCTGCATGAATTTCGTGTATAGGGTCCATATCTTCAGCATACAGTAACTTGGACATTGCCGCCGCCTTGCCGCAAAGGCAGTGCCCAATTGGAATTTCCGTACACGGTAGCGGCTCAGCCTTTGAAAAACCATGCTGTGCCTTTATAATAAGAATTTCTTCATACGGGACATTCAGGAAAATGGCGCCTTTTGACTGTAAAGAGAGATGCGGCACATTGAGGATAAGGTCGAGAATGCGATCGAACTGCTCTTCGAGTGAAAGTTCCTCTAATGAGACCTTGAGCATCGAATTGATCACCTTCTGAATCGCATAATTCAATTCAATCTGCTCTTCAGCCTCCTTGCGCCTGGTAACATCCCTGACTGCGGCAGTAATAAGAAACTCATCTTCTGTCTGCAAAGGACTCAGATTTATGTCAGCAGGGAATTCGCTTCCGTCTTTCCTCCTGGCATAAATCTCATAATGGGAACCCATGGGGCGCATCTTGGGGTGCCTAAAAAACTCCTTAACCTGTTTACGGTGGGTCTTGTTATAACGATCGGGCACAAGGATATCCAGAGTTTTACCAACAATTTCCTCCTGTTTGTAGCCGAAGATTCTCTCAAACTGGGCGTTGACAATGGTTATTTGATTCCGGGCATTAACAAAAAGCATGGCATCCGGCGTGGAGTCCAGAAGCTTTTCATAATTTTCTTTGGCCTTTTCATATTCCGCCCGGCAGATCTCCAGTTCCTGCACCTTTTTTTGGGTCTCTTCAAACTCCTTGAGAAGTTCGGTTTTGGTTTTTGTAATTCTCTTCATCAGTATCCTTTGGCAACCATTGATCAAAACAAAAAAAAAGTATGAATAAATGTAAAAAAAGGAAATTAATTCCTTCCTTTATACCATTTTTCTTTCTTTAACAACAAATGACATCATGTAGCAGCCGGCGAAGGCGGCTCGTTTACATGAAAACGGCTTTTCAAGAGAAGAATGCCGCCAGATACAATGAGTAAGCCTCCGGCCCAGGTGAAAGGATCCGGCATTTCCTCCCAGATCAAGTAACCATAAACAACCGACAGAATAACCGAGGCATAACTTGCTGAGGCAACAGCCGGGGCCCTGTCCTGCTGATAGGCAAGCGTCATGAACAGTTGCCCGAGGCTGGCAAAAAACGCAACGCATATCAGCATAAGAAGCTGGAATGCAGAAGGCACAACAAATAGAGGCATAACAAAGATACCGGAAAACACACAGGTGAGTAAGGTGAAATTCAAAACAATGGTCAAGGGAAAGTCGGTCGCATTCAGTCGTCTGACCATGAGATGGGCCATGGCCGCAGCCGCCGCTCCTGCCATGGCGATCCAGGCCGCAAAAGACCAGGCCGTCTCAGGCTGCATTATGAGAATCACCCCGCCGATTCCGGTTACAATGGCTATCCAGGCGGCAAATGGTGCCTTTTCCCCGACAACGAAAGGTGCAAACAAGGCCAGCAGCAACGGCTGGGTTCTTCCCAGGAAAATACAATCAGCCAGCGGCATGTGGGTCAGGGCATAAAAGAAACAGAACATGGCACTCATGCCGAATAAGGTCCGGACCAGGATGAGCTTTTTTGCCTTCACAACATAGGGCCGCTTACGGTATCGTACAATTAAAAAGAGAACCGGCAGGGAAAGCAGGCAGCGGAAAAAAACGAGTTCAGGAAGCGGCAGTCCCTGCCCTACCCCTTTGATAAAGGCGGACATGGTGGCAAAACATACCGAAGCCAGTAGCATGTAAAGTATTCCCATTAGAGCATATAGCGCTGAAGATTAAATATCACACATTATCCCCATTTCTTGCTTCTTCTTTTAGGCTAGCAAAAGAAGAAGTTAAATATAGTAAATGTTCATTTTTGTCAGCATACGAAACTGCTGATGATTGACGGCTTGCCCAAAAACGAACCAAAAAAGGCAGCCGTCCACTTGGTCCCGCATAAATGCGGGACTACCCTGCGCTGCTCAAAATAACCGGGCGCTGCGAAACTCGCTTCGCTCAGACAGTCCTCGCGCTAATCCGGTTATTTTTTGCGCTGCTTGGCTGCGTGAAATGGCGTTAAAAAACATTTGTTACATCAAGAAAACAAAAGATTTTATAATGGTTGACTGTCAAATATTCCGCTGTCTGGCAATCTCAAAAAGGATAATACCGGCAGCCACAGATGCATTCAGCGAATTCATCCTGCCGGACATGGGGATGGTAACGAGCATGTCACAATTTTTTTTCACCAGAGGACGAATTCCCTTTTCCTCATTGCCGATGATCAGACAGGCAGGAACACTGAAATCCGCCTGGTAAATTGACCGGGCCCCAGCCACTGAAGTCCCGAATACCCATATCCCTGCACCCTTTAGTGCATTTATGGTTGAGACGAGATTGGTAACCCTGCAGATATCAATATGAAAAACAGCTCCTGCCGAAGCCTTGGCCACAGTGCCGGCTATTTGTGCTGACCGGTCTTTCGGGAGTATCAGGTATCTGCAGCCCGCAGCCACGGCTGTACGGATTATGGCGCCAAGATTCTGCGGATCCTGGATGGAATCGAGGAGCAGAACAAACGGGATATCATCACTTTTTTGTATCCTTGCCAGCATTTCAGGAAAAGCCGGATATTGAAACCTGACACGGGCAATCACTCCCTGGTGCCGTTCTCCAACTGCCGCTTCACTTTTCCTGAAAAAAGCCTCATCATAACGCACATCAATATTGTGCTGTTCAGCCAGCTCAATGATTTTATCTATTCTGGCGCCGGTTTTTCTGTCTAGAATGATCTCGATAATACTACTTGGGGAAGTTTTCAGTGCCTCGAGGACCGGATGTATTGACCAGATAATATTGGGGCTGCTTTTAGCAGGCCGCACTCGGGATTTCTTCTGCCTCCGGGAAACAGTCTGAGAAAGGCTGGATGATCTTGCCATGGCTTAAACTTTTTTGAACTGCAGGGGAGTCCCGTTTGTTGAACGTCTCTTTCTGCTTCTCTCGGCAATAATAATCGCCCGCAGCATATCAACGGCATCTTCGAGCACATCATTTACGATTACATAATCGTAGAGGACCATATCGGCCAATTCCTCCCGGGCATTCTGGAGCCTTGTCATAATTATAGCTCTATCCTCTGTGCCTCTCCTGGTCAATCTCTGCTCGAGTTCCTCCAGAGACGGAGGCGCAATAAACACATAGACCGCATCGGTATTCATTTTATCTCTGATCTGCCTGGCCCCCTGCACATCAATATCCAGAATAACGTCCTTCCCGTCCCTTACCAGGCTGTCAACCGCTGTCTAGCTTGTGCCATACATATTACCATGCACCTTGGCACATTCCAGGAACGAATCCTGCTCCATCATGGCCTGAAATGTCGGCAAAGTAACAAAGTGATAGTCCTTACCTTCAATCTCCCCCTCTCTTGGAGTTCTTGTGGTATGGGAGACGGAAAATCCTATCCTTTCCATCTCAGAAATGACTCTTTTTAGGATGGTTGTCTTGCCGGTGCCTGATGGAGCCGAGATAATAAATAAATTACCGCTTCCCATAACAGAATCCTATAAATCCTCAACAGCTGTTGTACTTTGCTGGGAAATCGCAGGTGTAAATCGCTGCATTATGGTTTCAGGCTGGACGGAGGAAAGAACTACATGGTTACTGTCCAGTATTATTATTGAGCGGGTTCTCCTGCCTTCCGTTACATCCAGGAGGCGATTACTGCGTTTTGCCTCATCCTTTAATTTTTTCATAGGTGAAGAGTGGGGATTCACCACAGCTAAAATTCTGCTTGCAACAATGGAATTACCGAACCCCACATTTATCATTCTTCCATCCATACTCCTGCTCCTATTCTAAGTTCTGTACCTGCTCACGAATTTTTTCCAGGTCATTCTTCATACCGACAATCAAATGAGCCGTCTCCGCATGATTAATTTTTGAGGCAATAGTATTGACTTCCCTTAAGAATTCCTGGACAAGGAAGTCGAGCCTCCTGCCAACGGGTTCAGTAAGATTGAGAAATCTTTGAAACTGCTCCATGTGACTCCGGAGCCTGACTATCTCTTCATTTACATCCGACTTGTCGACCAGGATAGCAACTTCCTGGGCTAAACGCATCGGATCAATATCTATCCCGGAAAGAAGGTTCTCAAGACGTTCCTGCAGGGTTGTTTTTCTCTTTTCAATTATCATCGGCAATGATGTTTCAATTGCAGCAATCTTCTGCTGGAAAACCGTTAAGTGTTCCAATAAATCGTTTTGTAGGATTTCGCCTTCACTCCGGCGCATCTGCAGACATTCTTGCAAAGCGATATTAATTGCCTCTTTGAGAGCCGGCCAGAGTTCCGCCAATTCCTCAGTCCCGATTTCCTCATCAAGTGGAGTAATAATTTCACGATATGAGGCAAGCATAGCTAAATCCGGTTCACCTTTGATTGCAAGCTCCCCTGCTATTTCCCTTAAACATCTCATGTATTCTTTTGCTAATCCGAGATCCGTCTTTAGTTTTGCTTTCTCAAGCCCTTCATCATTAAAGGCAATAAATATATCAATCCGGCCACGGTTATGAAAGGCTCCAATCTCCTTTTTCATCTTGTCATCCCAACCTATAAACTTCCTCGGTGACTTTATACTTGTTTCAAGATAACGATGGTTGACGGAACGGATTTCAACTGTCCACGAACAA
>JAFDCR010000166.1 GCA_019312685.1 Deltaproteobacteria bacterium
AAGGTTATCAGGCAGGGCCTTGACAATATCCCGGACAGGGAGGAAGCTGAGTCACTTGTCCGGTCGCTGCGTTTTGAGCCTTTTGACGATGAAGAGAAAAAGGACCGTGAGCGGCGTATATTAAATGTCTACGATATTGAGGTCTGCTGTGTTGGCGGGCCATGCGCCTTGCCGGGTGCCCCTGAGGGCTGAGAGACAGGGCTGAAAAAAGAATAAATTGATTTAAGCAGTAAGGAGCAGCAGGATAATGACAGAAAAAGCAAAAGATTGGCATAAGTCCAGTTGGTTAAATTTTCAAGCGCTACAGCAGC
The DNA here is from genome assembly GCA_019312685.1 of Deltaproteobacteria bacterium. GTDB lineage: Bacteria > Desulfobacterota > Desulfobulbia > Desulfobulbales > BM004 > BM004. The sequence continues at coordinate 312 of JAFDCR010000166.1, forward strand.
CAAATTGGCCGGACTTGGACGAACACAGGGCTGTACTCCAGTCTATTTCACTGTTGCCGCCACTGGTTTTTGCCGGTGAGGTGAGAAGGCTAAAGAAGAAACTGGCGAAAGCGGTTACCGGGGAAGCATTTCTTCTCCAGGGGGGCGATTGCGCTGAGGATTTCCAGCATTGCACAGCACCGAGTATCAGGGAAACACTCAAAGTAATTCTGCAGATGGCCATTATCCTCACCTATGCCGGCGGCAAGCCGGTTATCAAGGTGGGGCGTATTGCCGGCCAGTATGCAAAGCCCCGCTCTTCTGATACTGAAAATGTCGATGGTGTAGAGATCCCAAGCTATCGAGGCGATATGGTCAACAGTCCTGAACCGATTCTTGAGGCTCGGCGGCCTGATCCCCAAAGACTGCTCAAGGGTTATTATCTTGCAGCTTCCACCATGAATATCATGCGGGCTTTCACCAGAGGCGGTTATGCCGCTCTTCACAGGGTACATGCCTGGAACCAGGAGTTTGTGAAAACCACTCCGCTGGGCCAGTCCTACGAGCGTTTGGCAAAGCATATAGCCGATGCCATCAACTTCATGCAGATTGTAGGGGTTGATACCGATACACCACAGTTCAACCAGGCGGAATTCTTTACCTCGCATGAGGCTCTGCTGCTGGGCTATGAGGAGGCCTTGACCAGGCAGGATTCTACAACCGGTGACTGGTATGACTGCAGTGCCCACATGTTATGGATCGGAGATCGCACCCGGCAGCTTGATGGAGCCCATGTGGAATTTTTCCGGGGCGTATTGAATCCAATCGGCATGAAGGTCGGTCCCAAGCATGACATTGATGAAATAAAGAAAATTATCGCCCGCCTGAATCCTGATAATGAAGCAGGCAGAATGACCCTTATTACCCGTTTCGGAGCTGAAGAGATCGGTCGGTATCTGCCGGACCTTACCCGGGAGATCAAGAAAGAAGGTCTGCAGGTTGTCTGGAGCTGTGATCCCATGCACGGTAACACCTATACGGCGGAAACGGGACACAAGACAAGAAACTTTAATAATATTCTCCAGGAAATCAGGTCATTTTTTGAGATTCACTGGGCCGAAGGAACGGTGCCCGGAGGTGTGCATTTTGAGTTGACCGGAGAAAATGTCACTGAATGTACCGGAGGCGGCCGTAATATAATGGATGAACAGCTGCAGTTGAATTATCAGACAAACTGCGATCCGCGACTCAATGCGGAACAAAGCCTGGAGCTGGCCTTTCAGATTGCGGAAATGATCCGCTAGCTCTAAAAATCACGGGGTGAAATGCCTGCATCTCCTGCGTTATCAACTGTTCAGCATACTTGAGTATAGCTGAACAGTTTCTGCCTTGGGGCTAGAGGCACCCCACTCCGTGAATTTTCCGGGTTAGACTATGATTCCGGTTTGGTTTGACAGCAATTCGTTGTCCACTGCGCTGTCCTGTTTCTCGTGTACGCAAGTATTTTTTTTGTTGCGCCTTGCCGGTTTCCGTTGTCAGACAAACGAATTCTTACCGGGATTCCAGTTGGACTGCAAACAAGAATGAGGATGTAGATTATCTGCTGAGTGACAGTTTGCTGAAGGTGGTATCGGGCGCTACCGGGTATTCTCCGTCAAAGCAGGCCTTGCAGAAAGAGTCTGAACTGACACCAGTGGCCTGGATCATTCCATCAAGGCTCAAGTAGTAAAGGGTGTCAAGGTCAAGATATTCCCTGATTTCCTCGACAGATTTCTTGGCAGCGATGAGCTCTGTGCTGGAAGGAAAGTCAATCCCATAATAGCAAGGAAAACGGGTCGGCGGACAGCTGATGAGCATATGTACTTCTTTGACCCCCACTGCACGAAGGGATTTGATTCTGCTTCGTCCGGTTGTACCCCTGATGACAGAATCTTCGATTACCACAACCCTCTTACCCTCCAGAAAGGAGCGAACGGGATTGAGTTTTACCCTGACGCTGAAGTCACGCATGGATTGGGTCGGCTGGATAAAAGTGCGGCCCACATAGTGATTCCGGATAACACCCATCTCGAGAGGTATGCCTGATTCCTGAGAAAAGCCGATTGCAGCATAGTTTCCTGAATCTGGAAAAGGCATAACCAGGTCGGCTTCAATCTGAGACTCTCTTGCCAGGATTTTTCCCATCTTTTTCCGGCTCTCATAAACGTTCATGCCAAAAATATCGCTGTCGGGCCGGGCAAAATATACATGCTCGAAAATACAGAAACTGTGCTTCTGTTTCGGCCATGGAAACAGGGACTTCAGGCCGTTATTGTCTATGATCAGCACTTCGCCGGGTTCGATATCCCTGAGGTACTGGGCCTCAACAAGATCAAGGGCGCAGGTTTCCGAGGCCACAATATAGGAGCCGTTGTTAAACTTACCAAGGCAGAGAGGCCTGAATCCCCCGGGATCCCTGATCGCTACCAGTTTGTCCTGGGTCATCAGGAGTATTGAGTAGGCCCCTTTGACCTTGGAAAAGGTATCGGAAATAGCGGCTTCCAAACCTTTGGGAGAGTTGCGGACCAGCAAATGAACCACTACTTCAGTATCCATAGTAGTTTGGAAAATCGATCCGGTTTCCTCCAACTCATCCCGAAGCTCCCTGGTATTAACCAGGTTGCCGTTATGGGCTACTGCAAGAGTGCCGCCTTTATGGTTTACAGTAAAAGGTTGGGCATTCAGGATGTGGGAAGCACCGGTGGTGGAATAGCGGACATGGCCGGTGGAAATGTGCCCTTTCAGACGATTGAGGATTTCTTCGGTAAAAACTTCCGGGACCAGGCCCATGGCCTTATGTTCTGAGACCGTTTTGCCGTCAGAGGTGACAATGCCTGTGCTTTCCTGTCCACGGTGCTGCAGGGCATAGAGTCCGAAATATGTTAGTCTGGCAGCATCTGGATGGCCGAAGATACCACAGACTCCACATTCATCCTTGGGGCGATCTTTTAATATTCTTCCCATTTTTGCTATAATGGCTGGTAACCGGTTCAACTTTGAAAAGTTGACACTATACCTATTTTTCAAGAATGTTCAATCTCTCAATTTAGTACAATCGTAAAAAATCCCACAGACATCAACGGGGCCCCAAAAATCAGGACATCACGGGTGCAATACCTGTCCGCATCGAGTTTCAGCGATGCCGACAATTTAATACAATCTTAAAAAAAACCGTGAAAATAATAGAAAGGCAATGATATCTATATGTTATGGGGGAAATGCTGCTGAGGGTTACTGTCAACGTTAATGCTTATGGTAATTTGTTTTTTGGTGCGGGAGTGGGTTTGACTTTCTGATAGGCGCAGTTATCGGAACCACGGTAGAAATTGACCCATGAAGATGTGTTATTAAGGGACCAGTTTCTGGGGGGGATAAAGCCAAATTTGAAATTTTCTTCAATACCATAGGGTTTGAGTCTGTCATATGCCAAAACATACATACAGCGTTTTCTACCCGGATACACCTCGCACCAGCCGTTATGGCTGCCGCCGCACGGGCCGTTCAAAAGATATTTCGCACAGCGGGATTGGGGGCAGAGAAAAGCCAATTTTGCCAATGTGCAATCCCCACAGTTCAGACAGCCGAAAAGAGTCGCCTTATTAATATACTCAAAGGTTGAAAGTGGTCCCCGCAATTTCGTTTCATCCAGTCTGAGGCATACGTTTTTACAGAAGTCATAAAACCGCCCTTGAGGCTCAAAAGCTACTTTGTGTACCCAGTGCGAAAAGGAGTAGGCTGAAATCCACGGGGCTTTTTTTCGCTTTCTGAAAGTTTGCCGGGGGGTGTTGAGGCCTGTTTCATGGTCCTTTTCGTAGTAATGAAACGCCTTTGGCAGGTTGAATGAAAGATCAGGAATAAGGTTCTTCCAGTCAGAAGTCATCTGGTCGGCCTGGGAGAGGACAAAATCGACATCTTCAAAGGTAAGAGCAGGTCCTCCTAAATGGGCCCCGTCATAGCCAAACCCTTTTAAAACAGCGAGGAGTTTGGCTGCCCGGACAAGTCGGGCCTTTTTTCCTTTGTCGGCAGCCCGTGCTTCCCACTGGATCTGGTCATAGAGGGAGTCGGGGATCAGGCACCCCGGCAGCTTGCCTTCATGCATGAGATCAACAACCTTGAGGCTTGGAATAAAAACATTGCCCAAGAGCGGAATAGTGAGCCTGTTTTCTTTCATATACTGCAGAAGTTCATGAAATTTCCGGGCATCATATCCAAGCTGGGTTATGACAAAATCCGCCCCGGCAGCTACTTTGCGGTTCAGCTTGTAGTACTGCATAACCAGTTCCGACTCCAGCAGCTTGAACGGCGTGACAACAACACCCTTGAAAAAAGGAATGCTCATCTCCTTGTCGCTGTTTTCGTCATTGTCCAGAAAGGCTTCTCCTTTTTTATTCATTAGGGAGAGCATATCCAGCACTTGGACCGTATCCAGGTCGAATACGGGTTTAGGGTAACCGTGGTAGCCTTCTTTGGGGTAATCTCCGGCAATAACAAGTAAATTGTGCAAATTATGTCTGTCCCAACCAAACAGCAGGGATTCCATCTGGTTCCTGTTTTTGTCTTTGCAGGAAAGATGGATGATCACCTCGGACCCCATGGCCAGGATCTCCGTACCGAGGGTTTCCGGTGAGAGAGCGGGTTGGCCGCCGGCATTTTCAGTAATGCTGAGAGCCTGAATGCGTCCATCAGCTGCAATATTTTTTGCCAGGTTGACGATCCGGTTGGTTTCCTGTGTTCTGCCACCCCTTCCTGGAACAAGCTCGAAAGTTAGGGTGAATTCATCCGGGTTTTTCAGTGAACGACGCAGTTTTGTATTATGGTCTGCCATAAAATGATGTTCCCTGCGGTCAGCCAGTATTTGAACTTGAACTTGAAGCCTGATTCAGGTATTCAGTTTCTACTTGCTTAAACCTTCATATCTAGTTTTTTGCTAAGTATTTATACGTATATTAATAAGTTTTCTGTAAAGATGAAACATATACTCATCAAGAAAAATTAATTATTTTGGAACAGTTACTGATTGCAATACTATTTTTGTACCTGGCTGTTGAGACAATGGAACAGTTTCTGGCCATTATCAACCTTAAACATCTGAAGAAACATGGGGCGGAGGTGCCCTCTGGATTTGAAAAGCATCTTGACAGTTCGACATTGACAAAAATAAGGAACTACACAGTAGAACACGGCCGGGTTGATAGGATTGCAGCATTTGTTTCAATGGCAGTCACCATTCTGTTTCTTTTTGGCGGGCTGATGAACTGGCTCAATACGGTTATTGCTGCCCAAGGATGGCCTTTGATCCCTGCAGGGGTCATTTTTTTCATGCTGCTTTTCTATGGCAACACCCTGATAAACATACCGTTTTCCCTTTATAATACCTTTTCCCTTGAAAAACGTTTTGGGTTTACGAATCAGACTTTTTCCCTCTGGATGCAGGATCTTGCAAAATCACTTGTTCTCAATACCTTGCTGCTGGGCTTTCTGCTCTCCGTGCTTTTATGGCTGATCAGCACCCTCCCTGATTTATGGTGGTTGGCGGGTTGGGGCTTTGTCCTGCTGTTCAGTATCTTTCTGCTGTATATTTCACCATATGTGATTGAGCCTCTGTTTAACAAGTTTCAACCAATAAAAGATACAGCCCTGGAAGGACGTATAAAGGAGACCATGGCCAAGACAGGTATGAATATAAACAGGGTTTATTCCATGGATGCCTCTAAAAGAAGCAGTCACAGCAATGCCTATTTTACCGGTATTGGTCACGTGAAGAGAATAGTCCTTTTTGATACCCTGCTGACCAATCATACGGATGATGAAATAATTGCCATCCTGGCACACGAGGCCGGGCACTGGAAAAAGAAACATATTTTAAAAATGCTCGTTTTCAGTCAGCTTATAGGACTTATCGGTTTTTATCTGGCATACAGGCTGACAGGGGGAGATTTCCTTGCCGAACTTTTCAGACTGGAAATTCCAACCATGCATGCAAAGTTGTTACTGGTTGTATTTATCGGCACACTTGCCATGTTCCCTCTCAAGCCTCTCATGACATATATTTCCCGCCGGCATGAGAGGGAGGCTGACGATTTTGCTTTGGACCTCACTGGAAATGCTGAACCGATGGCAGAAGCTCTGATTAAGCTTGGAAAGGATAATCTGGCCAATCTGCATCCGCACCCACTGTATGCCGCTGTTTATTACAGCCATCCTCCCATGGCGCAGAGGGTAAAGCAAATTTTATCAGCAGCTCAAGATAAAGCCGAAAAATGAGGTAATATTGATTTCAGATCATGATTGTTAAAAAATGCGACAAATATCATTCCGTAAAAGTCTTTCATGATAATGCTGAACTTTATGACAGTTGGTTTGAGGACAGCTTGATATATGAGATAGAACTGGCGGCCCTGAAAGGCCTGAATTCACAATTGCATAGACCGAAACTGGAGATAGGGGTCGGTCCGGGACGTTTTGCAGGTGATCTGGATATTGATTTTGGCACTGATCCGGCCTGGGCACCACTCATATTGGCTTCCGGAAGAAAGATCAAGTGTTGTCAGGCGTTTGGAGAGCAACTGCCAGTACAGGACAGTACAATAGGTGCGATATATATACTTTTCACGCTTTGTTTTACAGCTGATCCTCAGAAGGTTTTGGCGGAATGTTCAAGGGTTTTAAAGGAGAGTGGCCTTCTGGTTATCGGCATGATTCCATCCGGGAGTGTCTGGGGGAGAAGCCTTGCTTCCAAGAAAGAGACTGACCATCCATTTTACCGGCATGCCAGTTTTTATACGATAGAAAAACTTACGAAATGGTTGGGC
>JAFDCR010000167.1 GCA_019312685.1 Deltaproteobacteria bacterium
CAACATGAATCTGATCTTCAGTTATATAGGCCTTAATCGAATCCAGGATTTCAAGGCCGAGTATAATCATCAGGATAAAGCCGAACAGTTTGAACAGCTGCTGCGAATCCAGCAGCAGGGTATGCGATTTGATAAGCTCTTGGGACAGGGTCCAACCCAAGCGAATGGTTGAAACAAGGATAATAAACACCATCATGGTAATGAGAAGACCGATGACGACCATTTCGAATTTTCCTAATATTTTGAGCATGTCATCACCTAATGTAAAGGTCGGATGTGTTGTTTCTGAAAAAAGGACATAATTACCTATTAATAAAAAGATTTTTCAAAAGTCCAGATAATTCGGCGGTACATATCCTTTTTTTCAGCATTCCTTGTTGACAGACGGTGAGGAAAAAAGATTATATTACAATAATAGGCATCATTAATCGGTTGGGACTTTTGTGTTCGACAGAATTATTATGTTTATTAACCATTTCATGGTTGCAACCTCGTTATTCCTCCCACTTATTTTGCCTGCCAGTACAGAATGAGGTCGGTCCGCAATAATGGACACCATATTATTTCTCAGGCAGCCCCTTGCCGCCTGATGAATTTCTTCCAAAATGCTGCTGGCGATATGTTGCCCAAGCTGGTGTGCCGCCTTTGTCGATTGTAAAACACTTCGATGTACTCGCTAATCCCGGCAATCGCCTCTTGACGATTACGATACTTGCAGTGATGAACCAGCTCCGTCTTGAGCGTGCCGAAGAAGCTCTCCATAGGAGCATTGTCGTAGCAGTTACCCCTACGGCTCATGGATGCTGTCATTTTGAACTGCTTGAGCAATTTCCGGTAACTGTGCGAGCAATACTGACTACCACGGTCAGAATGATGAATCAGGCTAGGTGATGGTCTTCTGGCCACAACGGCACGAAAGAGGGCTCGGGATACCAGATCCTGAGTCATACGATGGCTTATGGCATATCCCACGATCTCTTTATTCCAAATGTCTTTGATGCCTGCCAAGTACAACCAACCTTCCTCTGTGGCAATATAAGTGATATCCGCCACCCAGACCTGGTTGGGGCCTGATACCGTAAAATCCTGATTCAGTAGATTGGGGGCAACTGGCAGGTTATGCTTCGAGTCGGTCGTTGCCTTATACTTTTTAGTTTGCTTGCAACGGATGTTCAACTCCCGCCGCAACCTCTTGATCCTGTTGATCCCCACCTTTATCTGATCGACTTCGGCCAACTCCTCCTGGATCTTCTCAGGGCCGTATGTTCCTCGGCCCCGTTCATGGGCGGCCTTGATCGCAATCTTGACACGCTCGTCTTCCTGTTTCCGTGCCGATGGCTTACGCGTTCTCCAAGCGTAAAAACCACTCTTTGACACGCCAAGTGCTCGACACATCGGTGCAACAGCAAAACCCTGTTCCCGCCGCAACTGCTCTATCATCGCGTACCTCCCTGCGGCTCCTTTGCAAGGTACGCCATAGCCTTTTTTAAGATTTCTTTCTCCAGCCGGGCTTCGGCCAACTTTTTGCGTAAACGCGAGTTCTCCGCTTCAAGATCCGTCACTGATCTGCCACCGGAGGAAACTTTTCCCTCCTGGCGGTATTTATTGATCCAGTTACGAAGCGTTTGGGGAGAGATATTCAACCGCCGGCCAACCTCTGCCACGGTCAGTCCTCCATCCACGAACAAGTTGACGGATTCTTCCATAAATTCCTGGGTGTAAAACTGCCTCGGGATTCTTTCCAATGGGCACCTCCTTGTATGCTTTACAAGCTAACAGATTGGTGTCCACTTTTTCCAGCCTACCCCAGTCTGGTTCCATTCTGACTGAATGGCCAAATCAATGAATGGGGGTTGGGTTAGTAAAGAATTTGGACACTAATTCATTTCTGCGGCGGCATGGCTAAAAAGCCATGCCAACACTGAAGTGAAAATTGTAGCGTTCTTCGTACCGTTCTTGCCTCGGATCAGGATTGATTGCAAAATCGAGGCGGACCGGCCCCACCGGCAAGAGATACTGAATGCCGATCCCGACGGCTGACCGGAAGTCCTGGAAATATTCCTTGAGGGTTGTTTCGATGAGCTGCGACCGGTCTGTATAGGGGGGCTCGCCTTTTTCAGCAGTGGACCGGTTCGGCGACACATTGCCAAAGTCGGTGAACAGGGAAAGGACGATTTTTGACGTGATGCGCCGGCGCAGTTCAACATTGATCACGTTGAATGCCATGCCGCCAACCGGGTTGCCGGCCACATCGAGCGGTCCGAGCATTGACTCCTCAAAGCTGCGGACCGTATTTTCGCCGCCGTTAAAGAATCGTTCTGCCAGGGGAATCGTCACCTGATTACGGACCGGCAATGCTAAACCTGTGCTGTAGCGGATGCCGAATATCATCTTTTTGGTGAGCGGTCTGAAATAGCGGCTCCCGGCCGAAAATCTGACAAGATTTATCTCGCTGCCGATGACCCTATCTGCCACCTCGGCGGCCAGGAAGTTTCTATAACCGGCCGAAGGAAAGAAAATATCGTTCCGGGTATCCCAGGTCACCTGGGCCTTGATGCTGGCAATATTATAAGCATCGTCTTCCCCGGCTGTTACAGCAGGGGATACAATTTCGATATCCTTGGTTTCGGTCCAGCGCATCGAATACCCTAAGG
>JAFDCR010000168.1 GCA_019312685.1 Deltaproteobacteria bacterium
ATCTGCAGCAGCATCGGCAGACAGCCGCCAAGGGGGTTGACCTTGTATGTCTTGTAAAGGTTCATCATTTCTTCGTTAAGACGGGCCTTATCGTCCTTGTACTTTTCCCGCAGTTTTGCCATTCTAGGCTGAATCTTCTGCATATTCTTCATGGATTTCAGGCCTTTCTGAGCAATAGGCCAGAAAAGGAGCTTGATCAGAATTGTGACAAGAATGATGGAGATCCCGTAGTTTCCAACATATTTGTAGAAAAAGTTAAGACCATACAGGGCTGGTTTGGCAATAGCGTCAAACCAACCAAAATTGACAATACGTTCCAGTCCATGGCCGGCAGCTTTGAGCTCAGCCATTTTCTTGGGGCCCAGGTAGGCCTGAAAGTTATACTGAAGATGTCCCTTTGCAGGGATAACATCCTCTTTGCCGATTAGCAGTGTTCTTACCTTTTCATCTTCCGCCGAAAGCTTTAATGTGATGTCTTTGCTTATTTCAGGCATAACACCGGTCATGAAATATGTTCCTTCAAAAGCAGCCCAGGGAATATTGCCCTTCAGGGTTTTATCTGCATCTTCAAGGTCGCTGGGTTTGATCTCTTCAAGCTTGCCGTCAATCAGAGCAGCAGGCCCGGAAAAGAGATAGCGCATTGCCGAAGAATCAAAGGGAAGGTTGGTCAGACTCATGTAAGGCGATCCCTTCAGGGATGTCTCTGAAAAGTTGTAAATATCAATAGATATTTTAATCAGATAGCTGTCAGGATCAAAAACCAGCCGTCTGGTAATCTGCAGACCTGAGGTCATCTGGGCCGTCATGGTAAGAGTCCGGCTGTCGCCTGTTTCAACCCTCAGCGCTTCATTGTCAGAGGCGAATGATGGAATCTGGGCCCGGCTGGGGTCTACACCCCAGGAAAAATACAGGGGAAGTTCCGTAAAATATTCCGAGGTGATCAGCTCTTTGCGCTCTGAGTCCGAATCTGTTGTTTCTTTATAATTGTTAAGTTTGAAACTTTTGATTCCGCCGCCGTTTTCTGTAATAACCGCGGTATAAAGGTTTGTATTAACGACAATATCCTTGCCCGACTTGCTTGAAAGACTTGCAGGCTGCTCGAATGTTGCTGGTTGTTCAAGTGCGGCAGGTTGTTCAGCAGTAGCAGTATCAACAGGAACCGGTTGTGGTTGCTGTCCAGGAACAGGTTCTTCCGCCTGTTTTTTCTCCACTGTTTTTTCAACTGCAGGCTGTTCCTGTTGTGGTGAAACAAACAGGAACTGATAGCCTACCAGAACGAGAAAGGCTAAAACAATTGCCAATATAGCTCTATGTGTCTCCATTATTAATCCTTTCGATCATTTATGTGGTCAATACAATTCAGTTGTCTGCCGTTTCCGGCAGAACAGGTTAAGGTTTACTTAACCGGATCATAGCCCCCATCACTAAAAGGATGGCAGCGTAAAATTCGCCACAAGGCCATAAAAAAACCCTTTACAGCACCATGGTATTTGATGGCGTCAATTGCATACTGGGAACAGGTAGGTGTAAAACGGCATGTTGGAGGAAACAGGGGGGAAACCAGGAGTTGGTATGTCCTGATCATGGCAAGAAAAAAATGCGTGCAGCATTTCTGCAGAAAACCGTTCATAAATCTTCTTTTTTCTGCATCAGATCTTCCAAGTCGTTATAATTCTTATAGTTGCAAAACACAGAACAGCAACTGTTATTACTGAAAAAACCTGCTCCTGTTATTCAGCAGGCTGTTGACAGCGGCTGCCAGGTCAGCCGGTTTTTCCAGATTAAAGCCTTTCCGCACCGTAAAAACTATATCCATGGAAGGCAACTCACGACTCCCGGAACTTCTTTCCTGTAGGAAACGTCTGTCCAAACGGAAGAATTCTCTGATGATTCTCTTAATTCTGTTTCTCTTTGCCGCTCCCTTAAGCTGTCCATGAATACTGATTCCGAGACGGTTGTGTGCCAGTTCGTTTGGCAGCAGAATCAGGCTGAAATTTTCCCCGTGAACCCGTTTACCATGCTGGTATACATTGTCGTAATCGCTTTTTTTTCTTAAAAAATACGTTTTGGGTAGCGAGAGGGGGTTCATGGCTTACAGCTGAGGCCGGCCCTGTCCATTAACATAACACCTGAAAATCAGGTTCACCAATCAAACGCTTAACCTTTTTCTTCCTTTTGCTCTTCTGTTATTGATAATCGTCCTGCCCGCCTTAGTTCTCATACGCAGGCGAAAACCATGGGTTCTTTTCCGTTTGATGTTGCTGGGTTGAAATGTTCGTTTCATAATTTTTCCTTAAATGTCTACTATTTTCCAATATATGTAAGGCCCCTGCGGCCCACAGAGAATATGTCTTTTGAGCTTTTCATGTAAGTTTTCTGCAGGGGCGGGTTAATGTTCATTCAAAAACCAATAAATTGAGAATATAACCATAGAAAAATAAGGGTGTCAAATAAAAACCTCCTCTGGAGTTCAAGACTATTCTTTTGCTCCAATTTGCACTTTTGGCCCCTTTAGGATTTAGAGGCTTGACTCAGCTTGATTTTATATTCATTATGTATATTACACTGTTATGTAGTTGCATAGTGGAGAATTGAAGTAAGGAGAGCAAAAAGTGCCAATATATGAATACGAACATCTCGGGAAAGGATGCGAACAGGGTAAACGGTTTGAACTCAAACAGTCAATATACAGTGAAAAGTTCACGCACTGCCCTTTCTGCGGCGAGAAAGTAAAAAGGCTTATCTCCCTTGTCTCGGTAAATACACCAAAGGGAAACAGCGACCTGAAAAATCTGGGGTTCACCAAACTGGTAAAACGGGATGACGGTATATATGAAAATGTAACCGCCAGCGACAAGGAAAGCAAAATATGGGATGCAAGCAAGCCTGAAACAAAACCCGACCTGAAGACCAAAATTTCAGACTAACCACATCACTGCACAATTCTTTTCAAAACATTTTTGCTCAATATACTGTATAGCTAGAGAAACCCTTGGCGGATAAAATAGTTTATGTCTAACCCGGATAATGAATACGATATGCTGGTGATCGGCGGCGGCCATGCCGGCTGTGAGGCGGCACTTGCCGGTGCCCGCATGGGCTGCCGTGTGGTTCTTGCCATCATCAATGCCGATACCATCGGTGCCATGTCATGCAATCCTGCAGTCGGCGGACTTGCCAAGGGACATCTTGTAAAGGAAATTGATGCCCTCGGGGGCGAGATGGCAAAAAATATTGACGCCACCGGTATCCAGTTCCGACGTCTCAATACGAGCAAGGGCCCGGCAGTATGGTCTTCAAGGGCCCAGGCCGACCGGGTCCGCTACCGGCTGCGTATGAAGTCCGTTGTCGAGCAGCAGGAGAATCTTGACATCAAGCAGACGGTCATTGACCGGCTCCTGGTTGAAAATGGCCGCAACACCGGCGCGGTGACCTCTCTTGATGAAACACTAACCGTCCGGGCCGTGGTTATTGCCACCGGAACATTCCTCAACGGCCTGATTCATATAGGTCTGAAGAATTTTCCGGCCGGACGCATGGGAGACCCGCCGTCAACCAAACTTTCCGCCTGGTTCAAAGAGAAGGGTTTTAGGCTGGGCAGAATGAAAACAGGTACACCGCCGAGGCTGGACAGCCGGACCATAGATTTTTCCGGACTGGAGCCGCAGTACGGAGATGAACCGCCCAACTTTTTCTCATTTGCCAATGCGGATTCTTTGGCACCAAAAACGCCTGCCCTGCAACAGCTTCCCTGTTATGTCACCTACACGAACACCACAACCCACGAGATTATCAGGGGGTCTATTGACCGTTCACCGATGTATGCCGGGATCATTGAAGGCATCGGCGCCAGGTATTGCCCTTCCATCGAGGATAAGGTAATGCGCTTTCCCGACAAGGAACGACACCAGATTTTTCTTGAACCTGAAGGGATCGACACGGTGGAGGTTTATCCGAACGGCGTCCCGACAAGCCTGCCCCTGGATACACAGATGGCCATGCTCCGGAGCATCAGGGGACTTGAAAATGTACAGATGATTCGGCCGGGGTATGCCATAGAGTATGACTATGTTGACCCGCTTGAACGGCATCCCTCCATGC
>JAFDCR010000169.1 GCA_019312685.1 Deltaproteobacteria bacterium
GGCCGCATATTCTGCAATCATTAAAGGGAGAGTATGGTTTTGCTCTGCATGGCAAGGCATACAAAGGTGAGATCAAGAGCACGTTTCATTTTTCCGGCGGGGGGAAACATTTATCTGCCGGTGAGATCAACCTCATAGATATTAAGTTGGAGGATTACAGTTTTCTGAATGAAAATTTTACCCATAGGATTGTCGGCAGCCTGAGTGGTGAAATTGTCTATGACGGCAAATCTTCTGATAAGGTCGGAGGAAGCGGTAGAGCAGACCTGTTGTTAAGCGATGGTTTGCTGCTGTTCAAAGAACCGGTCTTGAATGTAACTTCGGTGGATTTGAAGGAAATCAAACTGGAGGCACAATTAAGCCGAAGGGTGATAACAATCATGAAGGCCGAGTTGGAGGGTTCCGAAATTAACGGTTCAATGACCGGTTCCATACAGTTGCAGAAGGATATAGGCCGAAGCCAGATAAATCTGAAAGGTACACTGGAACCCCTTGCCGCGTTTTATAAGAAGTATCCGGAAATTCGTGAAGTTTTGAAGACGATGAAAAAGCGAGTGAAAAGGGGACAGTACTTTTTTACCCTTACCGGTACACTTGGAAACCCGAAATTCAAGCTCCTGTAAAATAACTAATAGGCATTTTTTATTTAACACCGGCAAAATTCATTGAGACGAAATTATTCAAATGCCAAAACAGTTACATATATTGCTTAACCTCCTTGCCCTGTTCGTCATCACATATATAGTGGTTGATATATTCTATGGGATAATCGGTGTCGGAGTGCAGCGGCTGAGCGGACCAGAAGAACTTGCCTTACAAAAAGTCGAGGCCCGGCCCGGAAAGTCTATTGAGGTTCCCGTTTATAACAAGATAGTGGAACGTAATATTTTCGGAGCCACCGAAAAGGTTGTCGAGGCTCCGGTAGAAGAGGTGAAACCTGTTGAAACCCTGGAGGAAACCCAATTGGAGCTTTCGCTTCTAGGAACAATAGCCGGTGATTCTGCAAGTGCCAGGGCAATTATCCTGGACAAACGGAAACGCAGTCAGGATATTTATCGAATAGGCGATTCGGTTCAGGAGGCTGAGATAAGGCAGATCCTCCGGGGCAAGGTTATCCTAAGGCACGGTGATAAGGATGAAGTCCTCTTAATGGTTGAAGGAGAGGATAAAACACAGGCTGCGGAAGGTGAAGGTGTGTCCCGGAGAGGAAGAGCCGCACCCCGCCGTTCGAAAAATCTGGCCCGGCCCGCATCTCTTGGGAGTACAACGGGAGAGGTCGAGGAGGAAAGAATTTCAATTGCCCAGGATGATCTGCAGACCTCCATGAATGATCTTAATGAACTGATGACGCAGGTGCGGGTGCGGCCTTATTTCAGGCGCGGAAAGCCGGAAGGAATAATTGTCAGCCGCATCCAGCCGGATTCAATTTTTGCAAAACTGGGATTGATGAACGGCGACATTATAGCAAGCGTCAACGGCAAACAGATGAGCAGCCCTGATGAGGCATTCCAGTTTTACAACAGCTTAAAGTCCGGCGAGAAAGTGAGCATTGAAATTACCCGTCGTGGGCGGAAAAGGGTGCTCTCGTATGACATTCAATAACATGCTGCGGAGCTGCGGCACAGGAATGAAATGAATAAGGTATCTTGGAGAATATAATAAATCTGCAAAACCATATAATGGAGTGAAGTTTTCACGGGGGCATTAGTGATATGAAAATGAATAGATCTAAAAAAATCTTCTTCAGTTGTATCTGCGTTGCAGTTTGGCTTATTGGAACCAGTGCAGCAGCACTTGGAGCATCACCGCCCGGTTCGCCTGAAGTCAGAAGCAATCCCGGAGCAGGGAAGGGGGAAGCAGTGGAACGCTATGTCACCATTGATTTCGAAGATGTGGATATTAATCTTTTTATTAAGTATATCAGTGAATTAACCGGAAAGAATTTTATAATTGATAAGGCTGTCCGCGGGAATGTCACCATTGTGTCCCCGACAAAAATTTCAATAGACGAGGCATATAAGGTTTTTGAATCCGTCCTCGAGGTCCAGGGTTTTACCTCGGTGCCCGCCGGCACAATCACCAAGATCGTCCCGGCAGCCGATGCCAGGTCCAAGAGCGTGGAGACAGGTTTCAAGGAGGAAACCGGGGAGATCACCGATAAAGTGGTCACCCAGTTGATCCCGCTCCAATATGCCGACCCTGATGAACTCAAAAAACTTTTCACCCCTCTGGTATCCAAGAACAGCGTCGTGATAGCCTATCCGGCAACGAACCTGCTTATTGTTACCGACGTACTTTCCAACATCAACCGCCTTCTCCAGATCATCAAGGAAATCGACGTGGAGGAGAATGTTTCTGAAATTACGGTAATCCCGATAGAAAATGCCATTGCCAGCGAAGTGGCAACAACCCTTGATACCATTTTTCAGGGGACCTCGGCCAAAAGGACAACCACAGCCCGGGCAACTACGGCCAGGAGAAGGACCCCGGCACAGGCGGCTGCGCCAGCTGAAACCGGGCCGGCCCTGGGGGAGGTCAAGATAATAGCCGATGAAAGGACCAACTCCCTGATTGTTATTGCCTCACTTTATGACACGGAGAAGGTAAAGAGCCTTGTAGCTATTCTGGATAAGGAGATTCCCCGGGGCACCGGCAACATAAATGTCTATTATCTCCAGCACGCCAATGCCGAGGAACTCTCCAAGGTCCTGACCGCCTTGCCTGAACAGACTGACAAGGCGGCTGAAAAAGGCAAGGCGCCGACCATTTCCAAGGAAGTCCAGATAGTGGCTGACCAGGCGACCAACTCCCTGGTCATAACTGCCAACAAGGCTGATTACGCCGTTTTGGAGGAGGTAATCAGAAAGCTCGATATTCCGCGCCGCATGGTCTACCTGGAGGCCCTGATCATGGAGGTAAACACTGAAAAGGATTTTTCAGTCGGGGTTGAATGGATCGGAGCCGCCAAATACAGCATTATAGGGGATGACGAAGGTGTTCTCTTCGGCCGATTCAGGCCGGGGGAGAGCAGCAATATTCCGAGCCTGACCGAGCTGAGTGTGCCCAACCCCCAAGGATTGGCAATGGGTGTCTTCAGTGAACCGATTATGATAAACGATGTTCCCTTCCCGTCCCTCGGAGCAATTCTTACTGCCTTTAAGAGCGATGAAGATGTCCATATCATTTCCACGCCCCAGATCCTTACAACGGACAACGAGGAGGCGGAGATCAAAGTGGGCGAGAATGTGCCGTATATCACAAGCCGACAGAACACAGGCGGCACTACTGATTCCTATAATTATACCAATTACGAGTATAAGGATGTGGGTGTAACCCTGAAGATCACCCCGCAGATCAACCAGGAGAATGTTGTGCGCCTCGAGGTCTATGTTGAGGTTATCAAGATCAGCGGCGGCTTGGAGGAAAGTACGCCTACCACCTTTAAAAGAACCGCACAGACAACCGTGATCGTCCAGGACAGTGATACCCTGGTGCTGGGTGGTATCATCGGCGATGATATAACGGATAACGCCAATAAGATACCAATCCTGGGTGATATTCCGGGCCTTGGCTGGTTGTTTAAAGCTGAGTCCCAGTCTGTCCGGCGGGTTAATCTCTATATATTTCTTACCCCAAGGATTATAAGGAATCCTACCGAAGCTAAAGCTGTTACTGATGAGAAAAGGGAGGACGCCATCCACCAGCACGAAACCGGGTGGGAGACGGAAAAATTCAAGTACAAGGAAGACACGAAAAATATCCTGAGGTTGAGGCATACCCCGCCGTCAATGCGGGAAGGACTGCAGATTCAGGAAGAAACGGAAAGCATTGAAGAATGAAGATTGA
>JAFDCR010000170.1 GCA_019312685.1 Deltaproteobacteria bacterium
AATGCAGTGGACAGGATATCATCCTTTCCCGAAGATGTGGAGGACCCAAGGGTCACTGTGCCGAGTCGAAAGAGGTACGTGGTCTCGCTGGCCCTCTATGGAGACCAGCCAGAAGCGGTCCTGCGCGAGATGGCCGAGGTGGTGCGGGACCGTCTGCTCATGGACCCGGAGATCTCTCAGGTGGAACTCTCCGGTATCCGCGACTATGAAATAAGCATTGAAATACCGCAGCATATATTGAGAGCCCACGGCCTGATCCTGGATAAGGTTGCCAATATAATCCGACGCGCATCTGTGGATGTACCGGGCGGTGCCATCCAGACAGAGGGCGGCGATGTCCTGGTGCGGGTTACGGAGCGGCGGGACGTTGGCAGGGAGTTCAGCAAGATCCCGATTATCTCGACTCCTGAAGGCACGGAACTCCTGCTGGAGGATATCGCGGTCATCAGGGATGACTTTGAGGATACGGACCGGTTTGCCACCTTCAACGGCCTGCCGGCTGTCCTGCTTGAGGTGTACAGGATCGGCGAGCAGACCCCTGTTGCCGTTTCAGATGCGGTTCACAACCAGATGGATGAGATCAACTCCATCTTGCCGGAAGGATTGACTCTGGTCTCAAGGTACGACCGTTCAGAGATTTACCAGCAGCGGCTGGACCTGATGCTGCGCAACGGCTTTCTCGGCCTGGGTCTCGTTTTCATCCTGCTGGCGATTTTCCTGGAGACTCGACTTGCCTTCTGGGTCAGCCTGGGCATCCCCATATCATTCCTGGGCAGCTTTCTTATCCTACCGGCCCTGGGCACAACCATTAACATGGTGTCAATGTTCGCCTTTATTGTCACGCTGGGAATAGTGGTGGACGATGCCATAGTGGTGGGAGAAAATGTCTACTTTAACCGTCAGCAGGGCATGGGCTGGCTGGATGCTGCAATAACCGGGGCCAGAAGTATTGCCATGCCCGTGACCTTCAGCGTGCTCACCAACATGGTGACCTTCATGCCGCTCTTTTTCGTGCCCGGCTTCATGGGCAAGATATTCAAGGAAATCCCCGCCGTGGTGGTCACGGTCTTTTTTATATCACTTATTGAGAGCCTGTTCATCCTGCCGGCTCACCTGGCCCACCAGGGCAGAAGGAAGGAGTACGGGATCTTTTTCAAGCTGCACAGCCTGCAGCAGCGGTTCAGCGGATTTTTTGTCCGCATGATCCATACCCGCTACGGCCCCTTTCTTTCCCTGGCCCTCCGCTGGCGTTATATCAGCTTTTCAGCCGGCATCATGATACTGCTGCTGGCCTTCGGCTACATCAAGAGCGGACGTATGGGGCTGGAACTTTTTCCAAAGATTGAATCCGATTTTGCCGCAGTCACTGCAAACCTGCCGTTCGGCACGTCGGTAAACCGGACCCGAGAGGTGCAGGAGAGACTGGTGCAGGCCGGCAAAAGGGTTGTTGAACGCATGGGCGGCGATAAGTTGTCGGAAGGGATCTATGCTTCGGTTGAGGGCAACCAGACCCAGGTCCGAATATACCTGACGCCGCCCAAGGTCCGGCCCATATCCACTGCGGAAATGACACGGCTCTGGCGGGAGGAAACGGGTGAGATAGCCGGGCTTGAGTCGATCAAGTTCGAATCTGATGCCGGAGGACCGGGCAGGGGCGCCGCCATTTCCCTGGAGCTGAGCCACCGGGACATCAAGGTCCTGGAGTATGCCAGCGCGGAATTGGCGGCAGCCCTGGAATACTTCCCGAGTGTTGAGGATATTGATGACGGGTTTGCCGCCGGCAAACAGCAGGTGGATTTCAGGATACTGCCGGAAGCCCAGAGTCTCAACCTGCATGCCGCAGATATTGCCCGGCAGCTTCGTCAGTCATATTACGGGGCAGAGGCCCTCAGGCAGCAGCGTGGCCGCAACGAGGTCAAGGTCATGGTGCGGCTTCCCAAAGAGGAGAGGATTTCTGAATTCTACCTTGAGGAGATGATTTTGCGCACCCCGGCCGGCGGCGAAGTGCCTCTCATGGAGGCTGTTACCCTCGAAAGGGGCCGGGCCGACACCAGTATCGAGCGACGAAACGGCAGACGGGTGATCACCGTTTCCGCTGATGTGCGTCCAAGAAGCCGGGCTGTGCAGGTTATGGAGGCACTGAATAAGGATATCATCCCCGGGCTGAGCGATCGATACCCTGGCCTGACTTACAGCTACCAGGGCCGCCAGGCTGACAGGGCTGAGAGTATCCAGAGCCTTCTGCGGGGACTTTTGATTGCCCTGATCATAATTTATGCAATGCTGGCCATACCCCTGAACAGCTATGTCCAACCCATGATCATCATGCTCGCTATCCCCTTTGGCCTTGTAGGGGCAGTCATCGGGCATATCATCATGGGATACAGTCTGAGCGTTCTAAGTCTTTTTGGGATTGTCGCCCTGTCCGGCGTTGTGGTCAATGACTCCCTGGTGCTTATACATTTTGCTAACAAACGGTGCGGCCAGGGATGCATGGCTATGGATGCCATACATAATGCCGCCATCCATCGCTTCCGTCCTGTAATGCTTACAACCCTGACCACGTTCGGAGGTCTTGCGCCAATGATATTCGAGACATCCCGTCAGGCGAGGTTCCTTATTCCTATGGCCATCAGCTTGGGCTATGGTATACTTTTCGCTACGGTCATAACCCTGGTTATCGTACCATCCGTATACATGATCGTTGATGACTTCAGGAAATTGTTCGGGAGCAAGGATTGAAGCGGATATTTCAGCACCCATGAAGATCACTCTGAACCGTGAGGGTTCCAGGAACTATACCAAGACAAGCTATCCGGTCCGGTACGGGCGTTACTCGGAAGTAGAGCATAACGGTTACCATTACCAGTTCAACCTGAACGGCGAAATAAAGCATATTACCGGTACAGGCCCCGACTGGCCCCACCCTGCCGAGTGGCTTAAAAGAACAGCGACAAACGACTGGCTCTACTACTCCACCGGCAATTATTATGCCGGGGTGGTTGATCTGTTCGGGGAGTATTATTTTCCCTATCCGGACTATCCGACAAACTGTCTTTTCAAGGAAAATCCCTTTGGCCGCCAAAGCGTTAAAAAGGCCCTGAATCGGGCCGAGGAAATAACCCTCCATGTTCTGGCTCAAAGCAGACAGTACACCAGTGCCGGTGATGCGGAATTGCTTGATTTTCTGGCCCGGACAGGCGGGAGCACCTCCGGCCGTATGCGAGAAAAAGCAGACAGGCTGCGCAGGATACTCAAGGCCCGGGTCACCGTGCTGCCGCCCGACTGCAGGCACGTGGACTACGATGTTATCCCGGTGATGATCAGTGACGGCTGCCTTTATAACTGTTCTTTCTGCGAAGTGAAGTCCGGTCTGGACTTGAGATGCAGAACCAGGAAAAAAATTACAGACCAGCTCCACGGGCTGCGGGAATTTTACGGAACGGATCTGGTCAACTACAACAGCATTTATCTCGGCCAGCACGATGCCCTGGCTGGAGGGCCGGATGATATTATTTTTTCTGCTGAAACGTCCTATGAAATACTCAACATAGAGGAATCCTATATGAAGGATCCGAAACTCTTCCTTTTCGGCAGTGCAGAGTCGTTTCTGCGGATGGACAGATCCTTTTGGGCGAGTTTGGACAGGCTGCCGTTTTACACCTACGTCAACCTGGGGTTGGAGTCGTTTGATGACAGAACCCTGGAATTTTTGAAAAAACCGGTGAACTCTCAGGTTATGCTGGAGGCGTTCCACCGCATGCTGGATCTCAATAGGCGCTGCGAGAATATTGAGATAACGGCAAACTTTCTCCTGGGGGAGGAGCTGCCCGCAGGACATATACCAGCGCTCCTCAACAATATTGGGGAATCACTGGGGAAACATAAGGCAAAGGGCTGCATCTATATGTCCCCCCTGAAAAGCAGCAGAGACACAAAGAAACTCCTTGAGGAGTTCAGGAATATTAAGCACCGAAGCCGCATGGACACCTTTCTTTATCTGATCCAGAAACTATGAGAGGATAACGCCCAATGGCTGAACCGATTTGCATAGATGGAAGTTACGGTGAAGGCGGGGGTCAGATACTGCGCACCTCGCTGGCCCTGGCTGCCATACTGAAACAGCCGGTCAGGATTGACAATATCCGGGCCAGCCGGAAAAAGTCCGGCCTGAAAACCCAGCACCTGGCAGGGGCTCTTGCCTTGGCCGAGATAACAGGAGCTGAAGTCAGCGGAGCGGAACTGCATTCCAAAAGTCTGCTTTTTACCCCGAAGACCCTGCGGGGAGGCAGGTACCGTTTCGAGATCAGTACGGCCGGTTCAGCCTGCATGCTCCTTGGAACGGTACTGCCGCCCCTGTTATTTGCCGCGGAGTCCTCTGAAATTACAATTACCGGCGGTACGCATGTGCCTTTCAGTCCGCCATTCGACTTTCTTGACAGGGTTTTTCTCCCTTTGCTGCGCAAGCTTGGCGCAGCGGTGCAGCTTGAGCTGAAACGTTGGGGATTTTATCCGAAAGGCGGCGGTGAGATAAAGGCATATGTAAAACCCTGTCGGGGACTTCAGGGGCTGCAACTTAAAGAGCGCGGTTCTCTGCAGCGGTTGAATATTTCCGCCTGCAGCGCCAATCTCCCCGGCCATATTGCTCAACGTGAGATTGCCCATTTGGAAGCATGTCTGGCTGACTATAGAGGGAAAACCATTTCCAATGCTCTAGCCAGCCGGGCCCTCTGTCCTGGGAATTTTGTTTCCCTTGAGGCAGAGTATGTCCATACTGTTGCCGGGTTCAACGGCCTCGGAAAACGGGGCAAACCGGCAGAAGAAGTTGCCTCCGGGGTATGTCGGGACTTTATCCGTTTTGACAGGACCGGGGCAACCGTTGATCAGCACCTGGCCGACCAGATCATTCTGTACATGGCCCTTGCTCACGGTGACTCATTCTTCCTGACCCCGGAGATTACAAGCCACCTGCAGACCAATATCAATGTGATCAGGAGGTTTCTTCCGGTAAATATCAAGTTGGACAGAACGAGTGGAGCAGTGCAGATAACAGGAGCAGGAAAAGCGATTGAGAATTAAAAAAAAATAAATGTTATTATAATATTGGGGAATTAATAAGATCACAAAAACCAAATAAGATAAAAAAGAGGTTGGATTATGAAAAGGATCAGCCAGTACTTTCTGCAGGGACTTATCTTTCTGGTTCCTCTGGCCGCAACGCTGTATGTCATTTACTGGGTCTTTGTAAAAATCGACCGGCTTCTCAACTTGCCTGTGCCGGGGGTGGGATTTATCGTTACCGTTGTCTTTATCACCCTGATCGGGTTTGTTGCCTCAAATTTTCTGACCCGCAATGTCGTGCACCTGGTCGATAAAATCTTTGCCAGGCTTCCCTTGGTAAAGATGATCTATACAGCTATCAAGGATCTGGTGAACGCCTTTGTCGGGGACAAAAAAAGTTTCAACCGGCCGGTCGAGGTTGTCATTGACCGGGAAAGCAACCTCAGGGTCATCGGTTTTGCGACCCGCGACAGCCTGGAGTCGATCGGCATCAAGGACAGCATGGCCGTCTACCTGCCCCAGTCCTATAATTTTGCCGGCAATCTCATTATTGTGGACCGGGAGCAGGTTACCCCCATGTCAGCTGATCCCGGCGAGGTGATGAAACTTATCGTGTCCGGCGGTGTTTCCTCAAAGTAAACAAGGTGAAGCAGAGGGATGTGCTGGACTGAATGGATCGTTTCTGGTAAAGTTGGTTTACAGGAAATGGTACAAATCGATATAACTTTTTAAATCGCATCCAGAAAGAAGAGGAGTACCTGGGTCGCTATAATAAGCTGTTTTCTAAGGATTTTTTTTAAACAGGGCCTCTTCTGGCAGCAATGTCATTTAATGGCACAGCATTTGCTTAATGTTTGCTTGATAATTATATTTTTTAATATAAAGCAAATATAAAGCAGTTTACAGTAAGGAGGATGGGTATAATGTTTAAACAAATTAAAGGGTTATATTATTGCGGAGTTATTTTACTGATGACGCTGCCGTTTGTTTCCTGCGGCGGCGGTGGCGGCGGCGGAGCAGGTACCGGATTTCTTGATCTCAAACTGACCGATGCGACAACCGATGAGTACCAGGCTGTTTACGTGACCATCAACGAGGTCAGGGTAAAGCCCGAAGACCATGAGGGCTGGGAAGTACTGGAGGAGCTTAATCTGCCGCAGACATTTAATCTCCTGGAACTAGTCAACGGTGTAATGGCGGATTTGGGTATTGCTGAGCTGGAGACCGGCCATTATAACCAGATGCGGCTTATCATTGAAGACAGTGATGCAGAACCTGTGGGGCCGGAAGAGAACATTCTGGGGCATACCCATCCTTATTATAACTATTTGATTGATGCCGCCGACAATGAAATCCCGCTCAAGGTTCCCAGCGGCGGCAATACAGGCATCAAACTCGTCAGCGGATTTGATATTGAGAACAGCGGGTTTACGGAACTGGATCTTGACTTTGAAGCCCACAAGTCGATTGTCAGTAAAGGAAACGGCGGATTTTCCCTCAAACCGACAATCAAAGTTTTGGAAACCTTGGAGAATTCTATCAGCGGTACGGTCAAAAAAGGTGATCCCATTGAGGGTGATCCCATTGGTGGTGCATTTGTCAGTGCCCAGATTTATGATGCGGATAATGATGAGGTGATCTCGGATTACACCACCTTGAGCATCATTGACACAGGAGAATATAAACTGTATCTGCCACCTGATACCTACAATGTAGTGGTTACCATGACCGGTTATCTGCCTGCCTGCCAAGAGGTCGATGCAAATTATTATACGAATGAAATCGTAGACTTCGGTCTTGTTGTTGAAGAAGGAACAGTTGAAATTTACGGCGTTGTCTCCGGCCTGGCCGAAGATGCCGATGCCACCCTGAGCATCAGGCAGGTTGGTGTTGACTGCGGCGGGGCAGAGACCACCATCGAGGTAGCCTCGGACATTGTGACAAATGGTGAATACAGAATTACCGTGCCGGCAGGCACCTATCAGCTGGTTGCTACTGCAGGGGATGTAAGAGTGGAGCCTGAGGGTATTATCAACGCTAATGTGGAAAAGAATATTGTTTTTACGCAGTAATCAATGAAATAATAATAAAACACGAGTAATATCCACCCCTGTTAACATTTGGTTGACAGGGGTTTTTTATGCCCCAAAAAGTTGCAAAATCGTTCGTCCCGCATCTGAAGGTTATCGGGAAAGAAAAACTTTACTAGACAATAACCTCTTAAAACATGAACAATAATACGCATGAAAAGTTAACCCGATACAGCCGGGTGGAGTATCATCGAAAATGGCTGCACCAGCTTCGGGCCGAATTTGAACAGATCTGTAGCTGGTACAATATTTCACTTGCAACTCCAGCTTTCAGGATCAGTGAAAGTAAGGCTGTTCTTGGAGCATGGAATCCGGATTCACGCACCATCAGTATATCTGCCGCCTTAATAAGTGAGTATTCATGGGATACTGTTATAAACGTCCTCAAACATGAAATGGCGCATCAGTATGTTCACGAACCCTTGAACCGGAAAATGGAGCAGGCCCATGGTCCGGGATTTTCGGCAGCCTGTGAAAGGCTGGGGGTACTTCATCCTTTTAATACTGCCAGCGGTGACAGTCCAAAAATCTTAACCGGTTCAAACATGCATTCCCAGGATGAGGAATATAATAAGAGAATAAACAAGGTCCGCAAAATCCTTTCCCTGGCAGGAAGTTCGAATGAAAATGAAGCTGCCGCGGCAATGAGCAAGGCAAACAGCCTGATCCGGAAATACAACCTTGAAAGGCTTGCCAGGGTTGAGTCTGCCCAGTACCGGTATGAGATAAAAAATACGGGAAAGAAGCGGCTGCATGTAATTGAGCGGAGGATAGCAAGCCTTCTCATGGATTTTTTTTATGTTGATGTCGTATATTCGGAACTCTTTGATGCTGGGAAGGCAGAATACTACAAAACCATCGAGCTGCTCGGCTCTCTGGAAAATGTAACCTTTGCCGGTTACGTCTATGAATTTCTCAAGGAACGGGTTGAATATCTCTGGAAAAACTTCCGGAGAACATCCCGATCTCCCGGCAGACTGCGAAAGACCTATATACTCGGCCTTCTACAGGGCTTTCGAGAGAAGCTTGAAAGGGAAGAGAAAAAGCAGTCAATGCCTGCCGGCATTTCTCAGGGTGAGGACAGGTTTCAAACCATCAGCGCTCTTGTCGTTGCAAAAGACTCCGGTCTGAATGATTTTGTTGCAAAGCGTTTTCCCCGGCTGCGAAAGGTTCGATATACCGCACCAGGAATATACTGCCCTGATACCTATTCAGCAGGCAAGGCCGAAGGAAAAAAGATAACTATATACAAAACAGTCGAGCGGGAAGAGGGTAATTTAGGCGCCCTGCTTAGCAACTAAAACATAATTTCTTTTGAATTGACGCACTTAAAAAATAAACCCTTGTGTTGGATAAGGTGTTTATTTTTCTTGCTTTCTATAAAATCAGTTGTTATTGTCGTGCTATCAGTTGTGCAGTACCTGTTGTTTATGAATTCAAAAAATAGAACCGCACAATCAGAAAAATTGGGTTGTGTGGTTTTTTTTGGGGATTGGATAAAACAGGCTGCAAGTCCGGTTGGGGTCAATCGGGTGATTCTTATTAAGTGGCTCTTCAGGAGCCGAACACAAAGGAGTTAAGAAGTGAAAGAAGGCACAGTAAAATGGTTTAATGCATCAAAGGGCTTTGGTTTTATCGAGCAGGACAACGGTGGTGATGTTTTCGTGCACTACTCGGCAATCAAAACAGACGGTTTTAAAACCCTTGATGAGGGGGCTAGGGTTCAGTTTGAGGTGGTTGATGGTCCCAAAGGTCCTGCCGCTGAGAATGTTGTTCAACTGTAAAAGACGAGTTACTATTTAAAATAAAAAAAGCCCCGCAAAGTGCGGGGCTTTTTATTTTTGTGAAGAAATAAATCAACCGCAGTTGCAGCCCGGTCCACAAGCATCGGGCCCGCCTGCGGTATCCGGTCCGCAGCCACAGCCGGAACTGAAACTGGCCGTAGCCATGGCCAGTTCTTCTGCAGTGGGTTCACGCACCTCAACAACATTTACATCAAAGTGCAGCTGCTTGCCGGCCATAGGGTGGTTGAGATCAACTGTAACCGTATCATTATCATTAATCTTTGAAACGGTAATCATAAAGGGGCCTCGCGGTCCCTGGGCCTCAAATGCCATGCCGGGCTTGATATCAACGTCGGCGGGGAACTGGTTTTGGGGAATATCCTGAAACATTTCATCTTTGACAGGGCCGTAGGCATCCTCAGGTTCTACGACTATCTTGGCGCTGTACCCGGCTTTCCTGCCCATGAGTGCTTTTTCAAGGCCCGGGATAATCTGACCGATTCCTGTAATAAATCTAAGGGGTTGGCCTTCCGGTGATTTATCTATCTCCTGCCCTGACTCAAGGGTAAGTGTATAGTCAATGGTAACGAACATTTTATCTGCAATTTCCATTTGCTTCCTCCTGTAAAATAAAAAATATCCCGATGAAACCTGAAGAGTTGGTTTCATCGGGCTCCATAACTTCCTATTACTTTAAGGCAAAAACGCATAATGTCAACCATGCCGGCCTTTTTCATCTCCCCGGCAGGAATTTTGCTCAAGGTCATGGTAGTTATGCGGTTGTTCTTTTCCAGTAAAATAATAGTATGATATATTGCCGGAAGAAGGTAACTTAGAGAAATACGCGAAGGATTTATAAGATAGAGTAAAACATATATATTTCCCATAAAGGTTTTTGAGATGCCGGAAAGTGTATTAAGCGGTGGCCAGATGGCCTGGTCCATGGTGGCAGAGAGTGAACCGGGTACAATATGTAAACAGGCGGATGTCAAATATGATTTCGTCTCGCATAAGTTTGTAATGCTCTCATTTGGGCAGGAAGTTATTATTGATGTTTCTGCTTTTACAATAACCAGTCCAACGCCATTGGGTGAACACCTTTTGCACGGGTTAGGTTATTTTTTTGATATGGCCTGTCTCTGGTATCTGGGGAAAGCGAAAAACAAACCTCTTGCCCGAAAACTGGTAAGTCCGGCCAGCCTGAGCGGCGGGGAGATTTTCCAAAAGGGCTCCCATGTTCTGCCTTTAGACCAGATAGCTTCCAGGTATGGAAACGATATTGAAGGCTTTTATAAAAGGGGCGCAGAACTCGGTGGCCTGAAACTGGAACATGGCGATGCTTCCCTCTTGCTGCATCCGTTTCCCAGGGTGCCGGTAACAATGATTCTGTGGGCGCCTGATGACGAGTTTCCTGCCCGGGTTGATATGTTTTTCGATACAACCTGCGAGCAGCACCTGCCGCCTGATGTTATTTGGTCCACTGCCATGACCACTGTACTGAGCATGCTGTAAGTTTTTTTATCTCTTGGGAAGCCCGAATAACCGGTGTGTCTGATATTTAATCTGCTGGATTAACAACCACAATCTCAAAGGTTTCTCCAGCGTACTCTATCCTGTCACCGTTTTGCAGTTTCCGACCGCGCCTTGTTTCCAGAGAACCGTTTACCCTGACCTCTTTATTGGTGATACGAAATTTTGCCTCCGCCCCGTCCTGAACAACATTTGCCAGTTTCAGCAACTGGGAAAGGCGGATGGTTTCTGTCTCTATCTGTATGAAAATCATGGACCGGTTTTGCCGGACCCTTTACTTTGCGCTCCGGCGGAATGGAACTATATTTATTCGCTAAGATAAAATTTCCTGGGAAAAATTTTCAATAAGCCATTTTAGCTATATAGAAGCATTTAGACTAGTTTTCTCTTTTGCGCAACCGAATTGCTCCAGGAGTGACCTCCACCAGCTCATCATCATTTATAAAGGCGATACAATCCTCAAGACTTAACTGCTTCGGAGGAGTTAGAATCACATTTTCATCAGAACCTGCGGCCCTGATGTTGGTAAGTTTTTTCCCTTTTGCAGGATTGACCACAAGATCGCCGGACCGGCAATGTTCGCCGATTATCTGACCTTTATATACCTTAATACCAGGTCCGACAAAAAGTGTGCCGCGGTCCTGCAGGTTAAACAAGGCATAGGCCACCGTAGTGCAGTCTTCTTTGACGGTCAATACACCACTGGACCGGTTTGTAATTTCACCGGCATAAAGCCCATACCCTGCAAAAACATAGTTCATTAGACCCATGCCCTTAGAGAGTGTAAGAAATTCACTGCGGAAACCGATGAGACCGCGGGTCGGGACTTTGTATATAAGGCGGACCATTTCGTTGCGTCGGTCCATTTCCAGCATCTGTCCCTTCAGGCTGCCCAGTTTCTCGATTACAGGCCCCAGGTAGTTTTCATCGACATCAATTGTAAGCTCTTCAAAGGGCTCCAGGGTTTTGTTCTCTTCCTCTTTCATGATGACCAAAGGCCGTGTCACCTGGAACTCATAGCCTTCACGCCGCATTTTTTCTATCAGTATGGAAAGGTGAAGTTCTCCTCTCCCTGACACCTTGAAACCTTTTCCGCCGCCTAATGGTTCAACCTGCAGAGCAACGTCCCCCAATGTTTCCCTGAAGAGTCGGTCCTCTACCTGGCGTGGGGTTACAAACTTGCCGTCCTGTCCCGCAAAAGGGGAGTCGTTGGGGATAAAATGCATGGCAATAGTGGGGGGATCAATATCAATAAGGGGGAGTGGCCTGGGTGAATCCGGATCAGTAAAAGTAACCCCGACGGTTATATCATCCATTCCTGCCACGGCAACAATATCACCTGCTTCAGCCTTTTCAACCGGCTTTTTTTCGTCCCTTTCGAATTTGAATATTTTTGAAATTCGTACTGGGGCAAGACTGCCGTCACGTTTTGCAACTACTATATTCTGGTTGATATTTATGGTGCCGTTTACGACCTTGCCGATTCCGAGTTTGCCGAGGTAAGGAGAATAATCAATAGTATTCACCTGCAGTTGCAGGATTTCATCGGCATTGCCTTCCGGCGGTGGGATAAACTCGATAATTTTTTCTATCAGAGGGGTCATGGACCCACCCTCGATAGGGTCTTCAGGATCAATTAAGGCATATCCCGTTTTTGCCGAAGCATAAATCACCGGGAAATCAAGCAGTTCATCAGGAGCCTCAAGCTTGACAAAAAGATCGAATACCTGGTCAACAGCCCAGTCCGGCCTAGCAGCCGGCTTGTCTATTTTGTTGATAACAACGAGCACCGGCAGGGCCAGGGCCAGGGCCTTCTTCAGAACAAAATAGG
Source organism: Deltaproteobacteria bacterium (assembly GCA_019312685.1). GTDB lineage: Bacteria > Desulfobacterota > Desulfobulbia > Desulfobulbales > BM004 > BM004. Next base: position 12,297 of record JAFDCR010000170.1, read on the forward strand.
TTTGGGGCATCGGACCTTCCTGGGCATCAACAAGTAGAAGGCAGCCGTCTGCCATACGCAGCACCCTTTCAACCTGGCCGCCGAAGTCGGCATGGC
>JAFDCR010000171.1 GCA_019312685.1 Deltaproteobacteria bacterium
GAGGTGTCATTGATGGCGGACATGCCTGGGCCTCTTACTGGGCCGGGAAGGACAAAACCGCGGTTCTGTTCACCGGGGGACCGGGGGGCACCTTCGGCATGGATTTCACCGACTACCTCGGGTGGATGTTTGAAGGCGGCGGTCTCGAGCTCTATAATGAATTTTATCAGAAACAATTGAAATTGAAAGTGGTTCCCTACCCCATCATGTTTGCGGGCCCTCAGTCGCTTGGATGGTTCAAGAAACCAATCAGAAACTGGAATGACTTCAAGGGCGTCAAGTACCGCGTCGGGGGCATGGCCGGTGAGGTTTTTTCAAAGGCCGGCGCCAGCGTGGTGAACCTGCCCGGTGCAGAGATACTTCCCGCAGGTGAGCGGGGTGTCATCGATGCTGCGGAGTGGGTTACCCCCGGTGAGGATATGAAGATGGGTTTGCATGAAGTCTGGAAAAATTACTACCTGCCCGGGATGCACGAAAGCACCACCATTGCAGAGTTGCTTGTCAACCAGGACGTCTGGAACAAGCTTCCAGAGGATCTTCAAGCGATCATTGAAACGGCCTGCATTTATACATTCATCCGCTGGCAGGCCAAATTTAACAAATACAACTCGGAAGCCCTCAAAACACTGCGTGAAACACACGGTGTCACCATAAACAAGACACCCGAGGATATTCTGATCACTTTCCTGAAATCCTGGGATAAAATCGCGGCAGAAGAATCCGCCAAGAATCCCTTCTTCAAGAAAACGCTGGAATCCCAGCGGGCGTTTGCCAGCGTTGTCGTTCCCGCGCGTAGCTTTATGTTTCCGCCTTACTCGTTCGCTGCCGAGTACTACTGGGGCAAACAGTAAAAGGAGCGATCATATCGTGCCGATTCACGGGAGGGGTTGGCCGGAGTGTTAACCCCTCTGTTTTACACTGACTTTGAAGAGGTTGGGACCGAACAATGGATGAATTGATCGATGAGGATTTTGTTCCCAAAAAGGAAAAGGAAGTGGAACCCGAAGGAGAGCCACCTCCCAAGGCACTGGCAACTACCATACGTTTAATTGATAAGTACGTCGGCGAATTGTCGGGCAAGATATTCATGCTGATGATATTTCCCCTGGTCGGCGGTTCGACCTACGAGGTCATTGCACGCTATGTGTTCAATGCTCCCACCAAATGGGCCTATGACACATCCTACATGCTTTACGGAAGCCATTTCATGCTGGGGGCGGCTTACTGCCTGTACAAGGGAGGGCATATCCGAACCGACGTTTTCTATGAAAAATTCTCCGTCCACTGGCAGGGAAGACTCGACGCCGCCCTCTACATTTTCTTTTTCTTCCCGGGTATGATTCTCTTTTTATGGTTCGGGAGTATTGAAGCCATCCACTCGTGGAGTATTCTGGAAGAATCCGTCGTTAGCCCGTGGCGTCCTCCCCTGTATCCGTTCAAAACGGTCATTCCGGTTGCAGCCGCGCTGCTCATAATCCAAGGCGTCTCAGAATTGCTAAAAAGCCTGTATGCAGCTACTCGAGGGAGGTGGTTATGAGTCCGGAATATCTTGGTCTGATCCTATTGGGAGCACTTCTTACGGGTATATTTGTGGGCTTCCCCATCGCGTTTACCCTGATCATCCTCGGCTTTGTTTTCGGCTATATCGGTTTCGGCAAGCAGGTCTTTTACCTCATGTATTTTCAAACCCTCGGGCTGATGAAGGAAGAGGTCCTGGCAGCGGTCCCGTTGTTTGTTTTTATGGGGCACATGCTCGAGCAGGCCGGCCTGATGGAACGGCTCTTCAAGGCATTTCAGTTTATTTTTGCCCGCATTCGGGGCTCACTGTACCTCGGGGTCCTCCTGACGGCCACTGTGTTTGCCACCGCCACCGGCATTATCGGCGCCTCGGTCACGGTTATCGGGCTTTTGGCCGCTCCGGCCATGATGAAGAGCAAGTACAACACGGCGCTGTCGGCCGGCGTGATCACTGCCGGCGGATGTCTGGGCATTCTGATTCCGCCCAGCGTCATGCTGGTTGTCCTGGGGCCGGTACTGGGTGTTTCGGTCGTTCAGCTGTTCATGGCAGCCATTGTACCGGGTCTCATCCTCTCCGGTCTTTTCATCGGCTATACCCTGATAAGATGTTACATGAACCCCAAGCTGGGTCCGCGCCTGCCAGAGGATCAGAGGCCGTCGTCATATCTTGAGATCCTCAAAGAATTTTTCTCGGGAATCGTTCCGCTGGGGGCTATTATCTTCGCCTCTCTGGGAAGCATCATCGCCGGCATGGCGACACCCACCGAAGGTGCTGCCATGGCGGCTACCGGATCAGTAATTCTGACCGCATTTTACGGTCGCCTGAACTGGACGAATCTTAAAGGTGCAGGCCTCAAGACCCTTCAGACCTCCAGTATGATCCTGTTCCTGGCGGTAGCCTCCAACGTTTATGGAGCGGTCTTTGCGCGGTTGGGGACGGCCACCCTGATCACCAACACCATGCTCGGCCTTCAGGTTTCACCGATGGTCATGATGGTGATTTTGATGGTGGTGATTTTCATTCTGGGCTGGCCCCTGGAATGGCCGGCCATCATCCTGATCTTTGTTCCCATATTTTACCCCGTGGTCCAGGAACTGGGATTCAATCTGGTGTGGTTTGCCACCCTGGTGGCGGTCAATTTACAGACAGCCTTTCTCTCTCCGCCGGTGGCTATGGCCGCCTATTATCTCAAGGGGGTCGCCCCGGCCTGGGAACTAACGGATATTTATCGGGGAATGATGGAGTTTATGATCCTGCAGTGTATTGGTCTTGCGCTCATTCTCTTCTTTCCCCAGCTCGCCCTGTGGTTGCCCAGTCTATTATTTTAAAAAGACCATTCCTTGGTGGCCTGCGACGAGCTCCTCTCGATAAACTCAGGGCTTGAGCCTGTTGCAGGCAGCCGAGACGGTTGGATTGAGACCGGGGGATAAGAACGCCGGATTTTTTGTTAACCCTTGTTACACAGGGCCAAACGCCAAATAAGTTCGTGCAGGTCCATCCTCCGGGCGGTGTAAAAATCGAACCTTCAGGGGGATGCCGATCTTTATGGTTTCTGGATTTTGGGTATCGACCCCTTCGATGCGGGCATCAACCCGAGCACCTTCAGCCAGCTCAACAACTCCCGAGCAATACGGGTTTTTGCGGTCATAGCCCTCCGCACGCATAAAGGAGGGCCCGATGGCAATACAGGTAAATGCGCTCAGCTTGCCGCTGCCGCTCATTTCCTCCCATACCATGTCGGTGTTGTGGCAATCGATACATATGGGCCGTGGTGGCACATAAAGGGCACCACATTGCTTGCAGCGTGCGCCCATAAGCTTTTCTTCCTTCAAAAACTGTTCGTAGGATATATCACTGATGGGTCTTTCTTCCATCGAATTAACTCCTTTCTTATGAGTTCAAAGAATAGATTTCGGAATGGATTCTTATTTTATTAAAAAAATTATTGGAACAGGATTTTTTGGATTTTTTTCCAGGCTTTCCTGAAGAGAGCCTGGAAACCCAATCGCCTTCGGCGAATAATCCTAACTTTAAACAATTTGTTTCTTTAGTAGATAATTTGGTGTCCAAGGTATAGTAACATTGCACAAAGTGCTTGTTTATTCCGCATACAGAATTCAAGCTTTACCGTCTTTCCAGTATCGTAAAGGTGCAGGTTCCGCCGGTACCGCCCAGATTATGCGCACCGCCGATACGCAGATCGCTCGCCGGCACCTGGCGTTTACCGGCCTTGCCGCGCAGCTGGGTCCAGACCTCATAAAGCTGGGAGATTCCGGTGGCGCCCACGGGATGTCCCTTGCACTTGAGCCCGCCGGAGGTATTGATCGGTTTGGGACCGTCCAGGCGGGTGGCACCGTCGGCAACAGCCCTGTAGCCGTCTCCCGGCTTGAAAAATCCCAGATCCTCGATGTGCAGCAACTCTGCGATGGAAAAACAATCATGCACCTCTGCAAACTGAATGTCCTCAGGCGTCAGCCCCGACATGCCATAGGCCTCCTGAGCAGCATAGCGGGTGGCTTCAAAATAAGTCAGGTCTTTGCAGGCGTGCAGCCCCCGGCCACTGCCCTGCCCCATACCGGCCACATAGATTGGATCATCTGTAAAAGTTTTAACAATATCCTCGGCCACC
>JAFDCR010000172.1 GCA_019312685.1 Deltaproteobacteria bacterium
ATTCAAAACTCAAAACTTAAAATTCAAAATTGTATTATAATACTATCTTAATATGAGGGTGTGACTTGAGATCCATATAGATGGAGTTGCGTTCCTCCTCATTCCTGACCGTTACTTCAACGTTCAGGCACAGGTATTTCCCGGAGCTGCTGCTTTTGGAAAGACTGATCTTGCATGAACTATGGCCGACAACATCCAGTATTGCCCGGTGCAACTGCTCATGGTCCATGCCTATGACCTTGTAAAGCCATTGGCAGGGATAGGCTATAATCGCTTTGCATGTCCCGTTCTTTTGCGCAGATTTTTTCATTATTCCCGTGCCCCGGTTATTGGCGGCATTAAATAGTAAATATTTTCGGTTAAATATTATTATTACGAGCAAAAAGAATTATATTATTATGAATAAGCATGAAAAATCATAACAAATAAAATACCCTTAAGCATAGTTTGGACAAGTTATTTTTTTCTTTTTTTACACTGGCAAAGCAGTTATCATTATAGTTATATATAGAGGAATTATATTAACAGTTGCGCACGGCAGGTAATTTTCTGAGATCAGCAAAAAAATATTTACCGGCGTGTATATGAATCCGGGCAGACTTGTTCCGGCAGTTATGTTGCCCGGTTGTTGAAGGTTTGAAGAGTATAAGGAATGTTTTCAATGCAGCGTTTATTGAGTGTAATCTATTTATTAATATCGTTTTTTATTGCGTCCGCCATCTTCTGTTCGGTCTCGTCGGCAGAAAATTATTTTCCCTTTCAGCCCGGCGAGAAGATGCACTTTGTTTTGAAATACGGTGTTATCCCTGCGGGTGAGGCCACCCTTGAAGTCCGTGAAATGAATGAAATGCAGGGGATTGAGGCGTATCATTTTGTGCTGACCGCACGTTCCAATCCATTTGTCGATATGTTCTTCAAGGTCAGGGACCGTATCGACTCCTATGCCGATGCAGCCATGAACCATTCACTGTATTACAGAAAGGACCAGAATGAAGGCAAGACAAGAAGAGACATAAGGGTCAATTTCGACTGGGATGAAAAGCAATCGACATACGTCAATTTTGATACGGAGCCGAAGGTTATCAGCCTGCTGCCGAGAACTTTTGATCCCCTGGCGATATTTTATTATTCCAGGTTGCTTGATTTGGAGAAAGAAAAGATTTTTGAACATCCTGTGACGGATGGGGAAAAAAATATGATGGGTGTCCTGCGGGTGATCGGCAGGGAGACGATAAGTGTTCCCGCAGGTACTTACGAGACATTGGTTCTTGAGCCCGACCTGAAGAAAGTGGATGGTGTTTTCTTTAAAGATGAAAGGGCGAAGATTAAGATATGGCTTTCAGATGATGAACGCAGACTGCTGGTGAAAATGAAAAGCAGGGTGAAGGTTGGTAGTTTTGTGGCTGAACTGGTTACAGTTGAGGGGCATGATGAATCAATCAAAGTGAGCAGTCTGAGAAACAGCGAATGATTTAATGAATACGGAAGAGGAAGAGTATGCAGGAGCCGGCAGCAGGGGAAGATTTGCGAGAAAGCGAAGGTGATTTCGATGAGGAAGATTCCGGTGAGTTCGAAATCTATAACACCTATGTCAGCACTGAAAACCGGCTTGTTACGGTAAAGACGACGGATGGCTCAATTATCAGCGGAAACATCAACCTGAACAGTGAATCCCTGCCCATGGACAGGGTGAGCGACCTGCTCATCAAGGGACAGAATAAGTTCCTGATCATGTATAATGCCACCTTGGGTGAGAGAAAAGACGCAGCCGTAATTATTAATAAATCTCAGATTGTCTGGGTGATGGAAGAAAAATAATTGGCTCATTCGTAAAAAAAACAGAAGGGTTCAAGGGGGCTAGGACTCAAGGGTTCAAGGGAAAAGATTAAAGACTTGATTATTAGCCACTGACGGACACGGACATAAATAAAGCAATGATAAATTTTTAATTTTCAGTTCTAAATTTAAAACTCAAAACTCAAAATTTAAAATTAACTGTGCGTCTGTGGTTAAGTTAAAAACAGGCATAATCATTCTGACATTTCAACTTAAATACGAAAGAACGAAATAATTTATGTGAAAGGATATCAGGCAGGAGTTTCCCGGCCAGGCAATCTGCAGGATATCAGGTTCCCCGGCGCAGTTTATTCATCAGGCATTCATAGCTTTCAGAACAGTTTTCAGTTGTTTGCTTTATATATTTAATATTGTTCTTTATTGATTCGGCATAGAGGTCGCGGTCTATATTCCAGCGGCTCTGAAAATGATACAGGGCTGCCGACGAAACGCTTCCAAGGTCTTCCGCAAGTCTGGCTCTTGCGACCAAATGGTAAAATTCTTCTGTGTTTTTGAAGAGTTGCAACGGAGTTTCAAAACCTTCCATGCCGGCCTCCTTGAATTCCAGAAAAAGTAAAGGCAGTTTTTCCAGGTAGTTTCTGTCCGACATTTGAGCAATCAGGTCTGCAGAACCAAGAACCTTACCCATGGTCTTTATTTCCTCTGATCTGAAAGGTATCTCGTCAACCGGCAGAGAAAGTCTTGTGCTCTGGATAATATGATTGCAATCGAGAATATCGTCG
>JAFDCR010000173.1 GCA_019312685.1 Deltaproteobacteria bacterium
CACGGACAGCATCCCGGTGTCTTAATGATGGCGGAGGAATCAACCTCCTGGCCCCAGGTCAGTCGTCCGGTGCATATCGGCGGCCTGGGTTTTGACCTAAAGTGGAACATGGGCTGGATGAATGATACCTTAAGATATATTTCCCATGAACCTGTTCATCGTAAATATCATCATAATGACCTCACCTTCAGCATGCTGTATGCCTTTACGGAAAATTTCCTGCTGCCCTTTTCCCACGACGAGGTCGTCCATGGTAAGCAGTCGATGCTGCACAAAATGCCGGGTGATGAATGGCAGAAGTTTGCCAACCTGAGGGTTTTGTATACCTACATGTTCACCCATCCCGGTAAGAAGCTGCTTTTCATGGGGACCAAATTCGGACAGGGATTGGAATGGAATAGCGCCCAGACGCTGGACTGGTATGTGCTTGATTATCCATTTCATCAGGGTATCAAACACCTGATCCAGGACTTGAATCGTCTCTATCATCATTCGTCCGCCCTTTATGCCAACGAGTTTGAATGGCAGGGTTTTGAGTGGATCGACTGCCATGACTCCGACCAATCAATACTGAGTTTTGTGCGCAAAAATGGTGCCAATGACATCATGATCATTATAGTGAACTTTACCCCAGTACCCCGCGAGGGATACCGTATCGGGGTGTCTTGGCCAGGGGACTATAAGGAGATTTTCAACTCTGATTCAGAATATTACGGAGGTGGCAATATGGGTAATGGCGGAAATGTCCTTCTTGCGGAGGAACGCGAGTGGATGGGAAGGCCTTTTTCACTATCCCTCGTCTTGCCGCCTCTGGCTGGCATAGTGCTCAGACCTTGCCAACAGAGCAGCTGAGTTTTTTTTAAGAGAGGCCAAGGGCCACTTTTGGTTTAAAAGTGCCAATTGTGCTACAATAAAAGGCGAACTCATGAAAGGCTATATTTGCATCCACGGCCATTTTTATCAGCCTCCCCGGGAGAATCCCTGGCTGGAACGGATCGAGAGGCAGGATTCCGCCTATCCCCATCATGACTGGAACGCCAGGGTCCATGCGGAATGCTACGCACCGAACGCTGTATCCCGCACCTTGAACGGCGAAGGCAGAATTACCAGCATTGTCAATAACTATGAGCATATCAGTTTTAATTTCGGTCCCACTCTCCTTCGCTGGATAGAAGAAAATTCTCCTGATATTTACCAAAAAATCATTCAGGCCGACGCTATCAGCGCCCGGCAGCGCGGCGGGCATGGCAATGCCATAGCCCAAGCTTATAATCATATGATAATGCCGTTGGCAAATCATCGGGACAAAGTGACGCAGGTGGTTTGGGGCATCAGCTCTTTTCGCCGACATTTCGGACGTGATCCGGAAGGGATGTGGCTACCCGAAACAGCGGTGGATACCGAAACCTTGGAGATTCTCCATGAGCATGGCATCCGCTTTACCATTCTTTCTCCACGCCAGGCAAAAAGGATCAGGCCGCTCAACTCACCTTACTGGTGCGATGTCGCCGGTGGCTTAATTGATTCCAGTATGCCATACTTGATAAGGCTACCCGGCGGAGGGAGCATAAACGTTTTTTTCTATAACGGAAAGATTGCCCATGATGTTGCATTCGGCGGCCTCCTCCATAGTGGTGAAACTTTTGCAAGGACACTTATTGCGGCACTAACGACCGATAGTGAGAGGCCGCCCCTCGTAACGGTTGCCACTGATGGGGAGACTTACGGCCACCATCACCGATTCACTGACATGGCACTAGCCAGCGCGCTTGAACAGATCAGAAAGAATACCGAGGTCTGCTTGACCAACTACGGTGAATATCTTTCCCTCTATCCTCCCTTATATGAAGTTGAGATCTTTGAGAACAGTTCCTGGAGTTGTATGCATGGAGTTGAACGTTGGCGCACCGACTGTGGCTGCCGGATGGGCGGACAGGGTGAATGGAACCAGAAATGGCGACAAACCTTACGTGAAAGCCTCGACTGGCTTAGATATGAACTGATCCGCATCTATCAGGGTCACGCCCCAACATATCTCAAGGATCCATGGCAGGCACGGAATGACTATATTGAGGTGGTCATGTCTCGTTTAGAAGAGACTAAGAAAGCCTTCTTTGGCAAACATGCTATTGTCATGCTGCAAGGTGTGGAGCGCGCGCAGGTTTTGCGCCTTTTGGAGATGCAGAGAAATGCTATGCTCATGTATACCAGCTGCGGCTGGTATTTCGATGAAATATCAGGCCTGGAGGCCGTCCAGGTGCTAAGCTATGCGGGACGGGCCATTGAGCTCGCCCAAACCTGGGCCGGAGCATCGCTTGAACAACAGTTCATGCAAAGACTCAGTGAGGCGAAAAGCAATATCGAAGGCATGGGAACCGGTGCCGATATATACCCAAAGTTTTCCTTGGCTTCAAAGGCTAACCTGAAAGAGGTCGCCATTCATTTTGCGATCAGTTCATTTTTTGAGGACTATCAGAAGAAAAGCACTCTGGGTTGCTATGCCATCGACCTGGTGGAATATGAAAAACAGCGTCATGACAGCACCGTTGCTGCTGTGGGCCTGCTCCACACGCGATCATTAATAACGGAGGAGGAGGCAACTTATGTCTTTGCCGCACTCCAGCATGAACTTCATGATTATCACTGTGCCGTGAAAGAATGGGACACAGCTGAAATTGAGGGTGAATCATCAAATGGCGGAAACATCTCCGGGGTGACCTATCCGAAGCTTGCGGAAAGCATCTTCACTGCTCTGAAGGAAGCGGGACCGAGCCATGCCCTGAAGATCATTGACAAGCTTCTTGACAAGAATCGTTATACCATCAATAATCTTTTTAAAGATGAGCAGGATGAACTGCTGGACATTATTCTCAATCGCGAAATGCAACAGGTCAGTGTAATCTTTGAGGAGATATTCCAAAAAACCTCATTCCTTACCGCTTTGCTTGAAGAATATGGCCACCGGATTCCGTCCCCATTAATCAATGCTGCGGAAGTTACGCTGAAAAAGAAACTGGTCGAGGCGCTGGACAATCCAAGATCAACCACGGAGACCATACGCATTTTGCTGAATGAACTCAAACGCTGGCATATTGTCCTGGATCAGGATTGGCTTGAACAGACATTGTGTGCACGTCTCGAAAGGGAAATGAACGTTGTTAAGAAACAGCAGGAAACCTCTAACATCAAGAATATGAACGGTCTTCTGGTAATGATGTACCTCTTTCCGGTCCGGTTAAATTTATGGCAGGTACAGAACATCTATTTTGAATTGCTGCAGACTTGCTATCAGGCTAAGAAAAGCCTAGCAAAGAGTGGTGACAGTGATGCACAAAAATGGCTCGATGAGTTTCTCTGCCTGGGGGATGGATTATTCATGAACGTTGAAAGCCTCTTGGAGGTTTTAGTCCCCGAGACAAAGCCTAAGACAGGGGGATCAGAGAAGCAACCCGAGTTAATTCAACTTAGAAATACAGCCTAATCACGGCATAATGGCTCGATCCGAAAAGATGTCCCTTCCGGTAGGGCGCCACCTCTCAACCTGATCTTCCCCCATCTTTCTTGCCAAAATAGAAACTATTTTCCAGGAAAAGTCGAGTGAAGGTGTCTACTGGCCACCTTAACTATGACATAGGTCCTATGAGTTAAGAGGGTCGGCATAAATGTTTATTCCATTAATAAAAGAACTGGATGGGCAGCTGAACGATTTATAATTTCACCTTATAATTATAAATATGTTGAAAAATTATTTAAAAGATCAGAAAAGTCTGTAAATACAAAAAAGATGGATAAAAATATTTTAATAAAACGTTTTAAAGAACAAAACTAAAAAGGCCCCTCCCGGTGCATCGGGAAGGGCCTTTTTCAATATACACTGATACAGTCGCTATTTATCGCGTCTCGATACCTCTCTCCCTCATATGCTCCTTAACCGCCTCAATGGGCACCTCTTCCCTGTGGAAGATACCTGCAGCCAGGGCTGCTTCCACATCCGTCTTTTCAAAGACCTCTTAGAAGTGTTCTATTATCCTAAATGTATTTTAAAAATAGCTGGAACCATCCCAACAGTGGGTGCACAATTTTTCTTTGGGCAGGCCGATGGCAGCCACCAGATCGTCTAACTTCTGATATCTGAGGCTGGTCAGGCTGAGTTCATCAATGATTTTCTCAACCATGGCTTTATGTTTATCCGAGCCATCAATAGCATAATCAGTAAGGTCTGTATCTTCAGTGCCTTCAATTTTATAGATGGCTTTTCTGCCTGCCAGATCAAGCGTTGACCTGGATGTAGAAAAATTGAGGAATTCACACGGATGGATCAGGCATGGACATGCGATTCTCATGTGAACATCTTTTGCGCCGTATTGGTACAATATCTCTGTGTTGTCTTTAAGCTGGGTGCCCCGGACGACAGAATCATCACAAAAGATAATGCGTTTGTTCTTGATGATCTCCCTGATGGGAATTAATTTCATTCGTGCCACAAGATCTCTTATTTCCTGGTTTTGGGGCATAAAACTTCTGGGCCAGGTCGGGGTATACTTAACATATGGCCGCATATAGGGAATTTTGCTTTCATTGGCAAACCCTATTGCATGACCGATGCCGGAATCCGGTATACCGGCAACAAGATCTGCAGCGGATGTCTCTCTTTTAGCCAGTGCGGCTCCGCAATTGTATCGGACCTGTTCGGTGTTAATGCCTTCATAGCTGGAGACCGGATATCCGTAATATACCCATAGAAATGAACAAATCTGCATTTTATCTCCAGGCGTCTGAACCTGCTCATACCCATCCGGTTTCATCCTGATAATTTCATTGGGGCCAACATAATATTCAGTTTCAAACCCAAGGTTGGAAAAAACAGCAGATTCAGAACTGGCAGCAAAACCATTGTCTCTTTTGCCGATAACGATTGGGGTTCTTCCCAACCTGTCCCTTGCGGCAAATATACCGGTTGAGGTCAGCACCAGCATAGAACAGGAACCTTTAATTTTTTCCTGTGCATTTGAAATGCCTTCCTCAATTGACCCTTTCTGGTTGATTAGAATGGCGACAAGTTCAGTGGGGTTGATCTCCCCCTGGCTGGATTCC
>JAFDCR010000174.1 GCA_019312685.1 Deltaproteobacteria bacterium
AGGATACGTAGATGGCTGGGATGATCCGCGGATGCCGACCATTTCAGGATTCAGACGGCGAGGTTATACGCCTGATTCCATCCGGGATTTCTGTGACCGGATCGGGGTGGCCAAGAAGGATAGTATGGTTGATATCGCCCTGCTGGAACATTGTTTGAGGGTAGATCTTAATAAACGGGTCAACAGGTATATGGCAGTTTTAAAACCGCTTAAGGTTGTAATTGAGAATTATCCGGGAGGAAACGTTGAGCAGCTCGATGCTGTCAATAATCCTGAAGACCCCGGTGCCGGTACCCGTAAAGTTCCATTTTCAAAGGTGCTCTATATTGAGCAGGATGATTTCATGGAGGATCCCCCAAAGAAATTTTTCCGTCTTGCCCCTGGCCGTGAGGTCCGGTTGCGGTATGGCTATTTCATTACCTGTGTTGATGTAGTAAAAGACGCGGATACAGGTGAAATAATTGAATTGCGCTGCACCTATGATCCTGCAACAAGGGGGGGGAATGCGCCTGACGGCCGTAAAGTCAAAGCCACGCTTCATTGGGTTTCGGCAGAGCATGCCCTTCCGGCGGAAGTCAGGATCTACAACCATCTCTTTGTCAAGGAAAACCCGGCCGATGTGGAGGAAGGGGAGGATTTTACGGCTTACATTAATCCTGATTCCAGGGAGATTCTTGAAAATTGCTATGTTGAGCCCAGCCTTGCCGAAATAAAGCCGGAAGGTAGCTGCCAGTTTGAGAGGCTGGGGTATTTCTGTGCCGACAGGTATGACTTTTCCCCAGACAATCTTGTCTTTAACAGGACAGTTACCCTCAGGGACACCTGGGCCAAACTCAAAAAAAAGCTTTAGAGTCTTTTTTTAATAAATATCTCAATATTATCATAGCTGTAACTGCCGCCGTTGTTAACGATCATAACACCGGTAAAATCATCCTGGTAGGAAAGGTCGGTAGCACGCATCAACTCGATGTTGTCAACCTTAACCACCATTTTTCCGTTTGCTTTGCGGATAAAACGTATTTTGTGCTCGATATCATCATCAAGATCCGGTGAATTGTCGAAAATCTCTTCGATAACATAGGGTTTGCCATTACGGTACTTGATGAGCTGCATGGGACGGTTTTCTGCAGGAGATGCCTGGTAAACCAGGTGATAGCCGCTTTGGGGGTCATCTCCCTGAACCAACCCTATACTTGTTGAGCCCCATTCGGAATTTGATCTGAAGGAAAAATCCAGGATAAAACTGTTCGCAATAGCTGCTTCACTGCTGATTATTGCCTGGGTATCGATCTCATTTTCTGGTTCCTGATCCGCGTTTTTATCTTTTGCGAGCTCATTTATTACCCCAAACAGAATACGCAGATTTCGGTCAGTATCTGATTCGGCTTCTGTTTCTTCTGCCGGCGATGGTTTGCTGGCTGCGATGGCTGAATAGAGGCTGCCGTAACGGTTTATCCTGAAAGAACCTTTCTTTACATTCCAGGTGGGATTTTCAGTAAAATTATTATCAGCGAAATTATCAGAAAAGAATACCAGTTTCTTGGGAACCCTGTATCGATCAATTATGCTGTTCAGGTCCTGGAGAAATCCGGGATGGGCAGCCCTTGACTTTGTTCCTTCATCAATGATCAGGTCAAGTTCATTGATCAGCTTATCCAGGCGGTCATCAGATGACTGCCAATTTCCATATTTTTCCCCATCTTCAGCCAGAGCCGGAAATCCGTTGTTGAAAACAAAACAAAAGGCAATGATTAAAATAAAAAGACGAGAAAAAATGACCATAATCCACCTCCAGGATCGTGTAAGTCAGTTTTAATTATTTACCAGTTTAATATACTCTAAACGGTTATTTAATTTTGACAAACAGAAATTTTTGGGAGATTTATTTGTTTGTAAAGCTAACTTTATTAGTTGGGAAAAATTACACCGGTTGTTTTATACAGATACTCAGGCTGGTTAAAAAGCCGGGAAATGCAGTTTGTTAATACCGAAGGGAGGTAAAATGGTAATCCGTTTAGACTATTGGGGTATATTAGTTTTATAGATTGGTTTCTTGCAGGAAAAGAAAGGGGGACTTGTAAAAAATTACGGTCAATTAATGGTAATATTCGATAAATTTTCAGATATTTTATTACCCTTGTCACCCAAGAGATATTGTCTCGAATCGGAGTCGTCTCTTTCGAGTTCTGCAAGAAAATTCCGGATATAAAAGGGTAATATATAATTATCCGGCCAGTTATTAAGATAAGTAATGAAATCCTGTTTTGTCCTGTCTGGATGGTCTGAACCAAAGTAAAATTTATGTGCTTTCACGAAAATATCAAATTCGCTGCAGTGGTTTTCTTCTGCAAGATCGGCAATCTCGTTTCGTCTTTGCAGTTCACTTGTCATGATGCAATGCAGAGGGATGAATATGCGCAGAAAACCAATTAGGGTAACCAATCCAAGCAAATGATAGAAAGTTGAATCCGACAGGTAAAGCAGGTCCGGAATATTCCCCGGTAATTCATTAAGCCAATCTAAAAACATTCGATAAATATATCCTTAATACATTAATGAATGAGTATTCATTCATTAATGTATTATTTATCATATGGTGTTTTCATTGTCAAGCGCTTATTGAAAATGATTGTCAGTATTCTATTTGTGAAGCATGCTGCTCTGTTATGAGCATTTAAGCAGATGCAGATGCTGTGTAAATTTAAATTTTGGGTCAACTGATAGGGGCATTAGCTAAAAAGCAGGGTTGTTTCCAACCCTGCTTTTTAGGAAAATCTTGATTTGTGGATGATTAATCTATCTTGTCAAAATATTCTTTCTCAGCGCCGCATTTAGGGCAGACCCAGTCATCAGGCAGGTCCTCGAAGGCGGTACCGGGTTCTACGCCGTTCTCATAATCGCCTTCCGCCGGATCATAGACATAACCACAGGGGCATTCGTACTTCGCCATAATTTCCTCCATTTGTTGCTATATTATCCGCTAAGTTTTTGAGAATCATTATCAGTAGTGCCTTTAATGTAATTCCCTTGATTGAATTGTCAAGCTAAAATTGCTGAGAAACAAGTTCATTTAAATATTGTGATCATCTTCAGCAATATCGATAGTTCCATAGCGGTATAAGGTCGTCTGGCTGTCCTGCCAGCAGTTTGGCGGAGAGTTCTGTTTCAGACAGAGGCGCGAGAGAAATTCAATCGGGGCGGGTATATCATGCCACACATGGGGAAGAAAGGTTGAGCGTCTTCCCTTATGCACCATAATGACACCGTCTTTACCCGGCTGAAGTGCTTCAGGATACTCTAAGGGATTGTTAACCCTGACCAGGGTTGGAAATTCCAGAACGGAAACAGCAACTGTTAATTCATCGAGTTCATCTTGGGTAACAGGGGGAAATCTTGCATCTTTGACAGCCGAGCGGACGGCGCATAGCTGTATCCCTTCATGCAGGGGTTTGGTTGATATAATATCACCTATACAGCCCCTTAACTGTCCATTTTTTTTCAGGGTGACAAATACCCCCCGGGGAATTTTCAGAATGGATTGTTCCTGCAGTATTTCAGGATCAATGTCATTGAAATCACCCCTTTCAAGGAATTCTTCTATGGCGGCCCGGGCGATTTCCAATATTTTTTTCTTTTGAACTTCGTTTAATCTCAGTGGCTTATGAAAAGCAATGGCTGCATAACCGACGACCTTGGCTAAATCCCCACTGACTGCGCCGGAATTCTTATATTGCAAAAGAGTTGATTCCCAGCCATTCAGTTCCGCCAACCTGGTCATTGTCAGTAGGACCAGCGGGCCGTCGGCAGTGGTCCGGGAAAGGGATGTATTGTCACGGCCCATAATTGCCTGGATTGTGAAGGAGTCAAGCTGTCTTGCCTGTGTGTCCGTATAGAAATGAGACAGATCAACGCTGAAGACAAAAAGGGTTTTTTCGTCGGCAAGACTGTTCAGAATTTCAGCCAGCCTGTTAATGGCAGCATCATCCAGCTGACCAAGAATCATGGGGATGATTGTAAAATCAGGCTGTTCGGGTTGTCCCTTTAAACCGTAAAGGAAAGGCAGTTCCACCTCTATTACATATTTTTTGTGGGAGGCAGGTTCTTGGACAAAAAGAGGATCGCTGAGGAGTTCGTCAATAATATTGTCAAGGGGGAGTTGTACACCGGGGATTTCATAGTGGCTGAATTCCGGTAGAGAAACACCTGAAAAATGTGTTTCGTTGCTGTGGTTTGCCGCCAGAATGAAGACACGTTTGAAATCCTTGATAATCTCACGGAAGCCGGCTGCCGCGACATCCCCGCTGTAGATATAAGCGGCATGGGGGACCAGTACAGCCCGGACATCCTGAAGTTTGATCGGCGCAGAGGCTGAAAGCAGCGAACCAACTTCCTGATAGAGCTTTTCAGGTTCAGCAGGATAAAATCGACCTGCAGCGGCTGCCGGCCTGATATTTTGGGGAATGCTCCTCGTGATGCCTGCCTTTTTATCTACTCTTGACTGCTCAATGGCTTCATCAAGTTCACTGATCTTCCAACCCTTGTTCAGGGTTATCAGAAGTGTGGTGCCCAGGGCAAATAAAATCAGAATTAGAAGATAGCCCAATACCGGCTTCAGATCTGAAAGATTTTTTCTGTTATCAGTCATAACCAGACCCCGGGGATAATCTCACCACAGCTGCAGCGGCCATTTTTTAGGCCATTTGATATTATGGTGTAACCGCTTCGTTCTATAAGATGCCGGCCGCAGCTCGGGCAAACTGTATCCTGGTTGGGATTGCCGGGCAGATTCCCGACATAGACAAAATGGAGTCCGGCATTTTTCGCAGTTTCATATGCCTTCAGCATTGTTTCAACCGGAGTGGGGGGGAGGTGTTCCAGCTTATACTGCGGATGAAACCGGGATATATGCAGCGGGGTCCCCGGCCCCAATGTCTCTGCAAGCCAGTCACACATGGCCCTGATATCGACCAGATCATCTGAAAAGGTAGGTACCACCAGCCTGGTCACCTCAACCCAGACGTTTTCTTCTTTTGCTATTTGCAGACTGCGCATGACCGGGGCCAGTTTGGAGCCAGTAACCTTTTTGTAGAAATTATCGGTGAAGCCCTTGAGGTCGATATTGGCAGCATCGGTAACACCGCAGAGCTGCCGCAGCGGTTTTTCCTGAATATATCCGGCGGTCACAAGAACGTTGCGGATATTCTTTTGCCTGGCCAGGGTGGCGCTGTCAAAGACATATTCGTAATAGATGAGAGGCTCGGAATAGGTATAGGCAATTGCGGGTATCGTGTTGGCGGAAACCCGGCTGACCAGCAGTTCCGGGGGAAGATCATGGTTGTTTAAATCTTCGGGGCGGGACTGTGATATCTGCCAGTTCTGGCAGTTGAGACAGCGAAGATTACAGCCGGCCGTGGCAATGGATAAAATCGATTTGCCCGGCAAGAAGTGGTAGAGGGGCTTTTTCTCAATGGGATCAAGGTGAACTGCACAGGGATTGCCATAGGCGATTGTATGCAGTTTCTTGTCCTTTACGACCCTTGTGCGGCAGAAACCACGGTCATTTTCACCCAGGATGCAACCATGGGGGCAGAGGCGGCACTGGGTGAATCTGCCTTTCTGTTCATACCACATTGCCTCCCTGGACCACTTCCAGAGTTCATCCGGTCCGTCATTGCGGAATCCGACCCGCAATCCGGAGGTTTTGTCCTGGCTGAAAAAGTCATTGAGAGTATAAGCTGACAGTGCCAGGGCGCACCCCCCCATCAGGCATTGTTTAACAAATTTCCGGCGATGGAAGCGATTTTCGGCGGCCATATAATCCCAGTTTTACTCGGTTTCTGTTAGCTCTCTTTTTTTAGAAGGTAATCGCTCTATTTTAAGAAGCAAGTCGGACAGGGTGCCAACAGGGCAGAGCAATTCGCAAAATGATCTTCTGAATTTAAATGCGAGGAGGATAAGAAAAGCTGTAATAACGATAACAATTGCAGTGGGAGTGTAGATATTCTTGAAGAAAAAAGTATACCAGTCGACGGAACCGCTTCCCGGATTTTTCAGGGCTGCTGAAATTTTGAAGTAGGAGAAAACGGTAAAAAGAAAAGCCATGAAAGGAAGCAGTTTCCAGGATTTATGCAGCCTGGCGGGGCGGGAAGCGACCCGTGCCTGGCAGTCAAAAAGGGTGCCGATGGGGCAGAAGTGGAAACACCAGAAACGTTTTTCAATATTCATGATAAGTGCTGCAGGGACAAGGTATGACCGCAGGTAGCCGAAAATACATTGCCGGGGACAGACATGGCAGAAAAGGTAGGGGACCTTGAAATAACACCTGAAGATGGGGAAAAAGATCAGGAGAGAGAAACAGAAGAAATAAACCCACCGGATAATACCTATTTTGGTGCGCCGGAAAACCTCATGATTGAGATTGTGCCATAATCCGGCGGAACCGGCTGGAGGCAGCAGATGCATGGCCTGCAGAATCCCGAATGCCAGCATGAGAAGCAGGAGCCAGTGATAGGGAGGAAAGAAAGACATACTGTAAAGGGTTGTGCCGGTGCTGCCGTTGTATATTAGAAATCCGATACCTGAAAAGGTGAGAAGTACAATAAAAAAAATCAGCCGGGGAGAGGTTTCGGCAGGCAGGGCATAGGCAGGCTCTACAGCCCCTTCTTTACGTTTAAGCCAGAGAAAAAGGCTTGTAAGAACTTTAAGGGTGCCGATCAGATAGCAGGTATTGAAGAGACCTAAAATTGGGACAGCAAAGGTGGAAACCAGAAGCGCCCCCAGAGCTGCACCAAGGAAATCTAGGCCGTACAGTGTGCCGGCTGTTTTTTCCAGGCCGTGGAAGGTTATCCTTGCTGCCAGGGGAAATTGGGCCCCAACAATAAAACCGATAATTACCGTAAGGCATGGAAACAGGATGAGGGGGGCAACTGTTTGCAGAATAGCAGAAGAGCTCGATGCCTGCAGAAAAAGAAGAAACGGGACCAGAAAAAAGGAAAAAAAACCCAATGAGATGTCAACTATAAGGAAGAGCTTCTGGGCCTGGATTCTGCTGCGGACAGCCCAGAAACTCCCTAAGGCAGTACCTAGAAGGAAAGCAGTGAAAATTATCCCTATCTGCCGGTACACATAGCCGTAGATGATCTGGAAGGCAAGAATCAGGATGATTTCAAGACCTATACCGGAGAACCCGCTGAGAGTAACGGCAAGGGGCGGTGCCCTCCTTGGTGTGTGCGATATCAGTATAATACTGATAATCAATATGGCACAGGCTACAACAACGGGCAGAAGGAGGCTCCCCTGGAATTTACTGAGCCAGAATTGAAGCTGCCCAAAATAACTGGCGGGTCGGAAATCGAGGTTGAGCGGGGAAGGCTCAGATACCATTTTTTTTGCCAAGGCTATTCGGTCTGCAGACAGGCGGGCCTTAAGGTATTTTTCGTTGACATAACGGGTTGCAATATTCTTTTCTTTAAGTTTTTCGGAAATGTTGTAATCCAGTTCATTGCTGCCGGCAACATAGTACTGGCGCTCTCCAGGCACGATAAGGATATTGGGGAAGACCTCACTTAATGAACGGTAGATCGTCGAGGACAGGTAACGTATTTCCGGGTTGGCATAATTTTCAGCGCCGCTTAAACCAAAACTCAATATGCCGTTACTCCGTAAAGCCCTTTGTGCTTCCTTGAAAAATTCCAGGGTATAAAACCTGTTTAACTGTGCTGTTGCCGGATCTGCAAGATCGATCAGAATGGCATCATACTTTTGGCTTGCTGAACGGATATGGTGCCTGGCATCCCGGGCAATGAATCTGACACGTTCATCAACAGCCCGGGGGGAGAGCTTCTGTACCAGCTTGATAACCGTGGGATCCAGTTCAACGTAGTCGATTTTCATCAGGGGATATTTCAAGGCTTCGTGCAGGGCACCGTTCAACCCGCCGGATACAAGGAGAATTTTCTCAGGCGAAGAATGCTGGGACAGGGCAAAATGGGTACTCTCCTCAGCGGCAATTGTGTTTTGACTCGAGCCTATGGGCATCCCGTTTTCATAGACGGTGAACTGATTCTCAGAGAGTGTTACGGCAAGATTGCCGTAAGGTGTTGCTTCCTGAAAAAGGGTTTTCTGCCCTTGAAATAAGGCCTGTCCTGTCACCTTTTCCAGATCATGGAGGCTGATGAGCGTTATGGCAATTCCCAGGCATGCCATATAGGGGAGAACAGCCGTTCGGCCCCAATGGGTATGGCTGACCATAATGGCTGCCCCAAGGTTGAGAAGGAGGAGAAAGGTAAGGACCTGGAAAGGACTCAGAAAGTAAATAAGCAGAAAGCTGAAAAGAATGCCGCCGATGATATCGCCGATAACATCGAGCACATAGATTTGCCCGATCTGCAAAGCATCCTTTCTTTCTCCGCCAAGGCTTGAGAAAAGGGTCAGCAGGAAACCTGAAACTAAACAGTAGGGTAAAAGCAGGAAGAACGAGTAAAGAAACGCATCGTGAAGATCCAGCATGAGGCCGGGCACAAAGTTCTTTTTCAGCAACCGGATGGCACTAATCTGCAAAAAAGGAAGAAAGGCGATTACTGTCTGGAAAACAGTAAGCCATCGTATCTGGTGCTTAAGCCTGCCGGAGAATCTCCCCAGGTAGCTGCCAAAACCGGTAAGCAGCAGCCAATTGGCGAGGATAAGGCCGATAATAAGTTCATTCCCTGCCAGGATATTGAGGAATTCTCTCAGGGTGACGATCTGGGTCACCAGCGAAGATATGCCCAGGCAGGTTACAGAGAGGAATATTGAACGTTGTCTCGCGATCATTGTGTATTTTTAGTTGATTTCATGAAACCTACCACCTTTGGTGGTGGACACAGATAGGTTCCACCGATCCTGCAATAATTGTTTATTTTATATTCATTTTCTTTGCCTGCCCAAAGAAAACGAATCAAAAGAAAGGGCACCCGTGTCTCGTGTCTGCCCGAGGCGGATACCCTGTGCTCCTCGAATCTGCCGGGATTATTAAAACTCGCCCGCCTGCGGCGGACTCAGACAGTTAATAATCTTTTTCCGGCAGCTTCTCCGGTGCTCGGCAACGGGCCTATGGGTTTTAAAACCCCTTTTAAGGAGGTATCCTGAAGTCTCCAGCTATGCTGGTAGAAGCCTTATTTAAGGATTGCAGAATAACCTAAAATCACCCGAACAGAATACTCGAAAATCTTATTAATGGTAAACAGGATTGTCGGTTTTTCCTACCGGAGTAATAATGGTGCGTCCCATGAAAGGAAATTGATATTTACTATCGGTTGTGGTTGCCTGCTATACAAACAGTTATAATGTATTGAAAGGGATCCAGAATACTCAACCTGAAAATACTTTACAGCCTAAATAGTAATAAGGAATGACAGGGGAACTGCAGAAAAATAAGCCAACCGATGCCCAACTTGTCTACAAGGCATCGGCCTGGCTCGAGATAAGCGAGTTCCAGGTATTTGTCGAGGCCTGGCAGGCCTGGTTTAATGAAGTGGTTCCTGAAAAGAGAATAGAGCCGTTTTTCGTCAACTTTCTCGATAACGGTGAAGTGCCGTTCTGGGTAAGG
>JAFDCR010000175.1 GCA_019312685.1 Deltaproteobacteria bacterium
CGTCAATGAGGAAAAGTTTGCAGATTCAGGAAGAAACGGAATAACATTGAAGAATGAAGATTGAATTGAAGGATTCAAGGGGCCAGGGATTGTCGTCTTACAAAACAGACGACGATTGACACGAGGGTTCAAGTGGAAAAGACTTATGGTTGTTGAAATGACTTATAAAGGTAACTTATTATTTGTTATTTTATTTTTAGCACCTTAATAGACCCCTTTCCTCGAGTCCTCGACCCCTTGAACCCTCGAATCCTTGAATCCTTGAACCCTATAAAAAAATGAGATTGATCGGAGAAATACTGCTTGAGATTTCAGAGCTCAACCAGGAAAGCCTGGACCGGGGTCTTGAAATCCAGAAGGAAAAGGGCGGCAGGATCGGTGAGATCCTGCTGCACCAGAAAGCTATCCAGGAAACAGATCTGGCCAGGGCATTAAGCGAACAGCTCGGTCTGGAATTTATACCTTCCCTGCCGGCGGACATCAATACGGATTTTACCGACCTGGTTTCCATCCACTTTCTGAAAAAATTCCGCATGATTCCTCTGGCTGACCCGGAAGGCAACAGCCTGGTGGTATACGATCCTTTTCTTTTTCAGGCCCAGGACGAACTCCGGAAACTCCTTGCCTGGAATGAGGCAAGGATTGTGGTGGGGCCGCTTACCCCGATCCTGAATGCCATTAGTTTTTCCTATGATATAAGAAGGGACACTGCTGAAGAAGTGATCCAGGACCTGCACGAAGAGGACCCTGACTCCATTATCTCAGAAATTGAGGAGACTGGCGACCTGCTTGACGATACCAGTGATGCGCCGGTCATCAAGCTGGTGAACCTGATGTTTTCCCAGGCGGTCCGGGCCGGTGCCAGTGATATCCATATTGAGCCATTCAAGAACAGGCTGGCAATAAGGCAGCGGGTTGACGGCATCCTCTATGATATGTTTTCGCCACCGGGTCACGTCCAGAGCGCCCTGGTTTCACGCATCAAGGTAATGGCCCGGCTCAATATTGCTGAAAAGAGACTCCCCCAGGACGGCAGGACCGAGATCCGGATTGCTGACAAGAACGTGGATGTCCGCGTTTCAACCCTGCCGACGGCCTTCGGGGAGCGGGTTGTGCTCAGGCTGCTGGACAAGTCGAGCGTTCTGCTCAAGCTCACTGATCTGGGTATGACCCCGGAAAGGCTGCGGCAGTTCAACTCCCTCATCCATGCCGCCCACGGCATTATTCTGGTGACCGGGCCGACAGGCAGCGGCAAGACTACGACTCTGTACGCTGCTTTGAGCACCATAAACAATACGGATATAAACATTATCACGGTCGAGGACCCGATTGAATACCAGATGGAAGGAATCGGCCAGGTCCAGGTCAATCCCAAGATCAACCTGACCTTTGCCAACGGACTCCGTTCCATTGTCAGGCAGGACCCTGACGTTATCCTGGTTGGTGAGATCCGCGATCTTGAGACAGCGGAGATAGCCATCCAGGCGGCCCTCACCGGACACCTTGTCTTTTCCACCTTGCACACCAATGACTCGGCCAGTGCGGTCACCCGCCTGATTGACATGGGAATAGAGCCGTTCCTGGTGACCTCTTCCGTGAATGCCATCCTGGCCCAGCGGCTGGTCCGCAGGGTCTGCAGGACCTGCCGAGAATCCATTGTTCCTCCTCTGGAGTCTTTGCAGAGCATCGGCATAACCGAGGAAATGCTGGCAGGAAAGACAATCTACCGGGAAAAGGGCTGCCCGGATTGCCTCCAGACAGGGCACAGGGGACGTGAGGGCATCTTTGAGCTGCTGCTCATGGATGATGAGATCAAGTCGACCATCTTACAGACCTCTGACGCCAATGCCATCAAAAAGATCGGGGTGGCGCACGGCATGATCACCCTGCGCCGGGACGGCGCCAGCAAGGTACTTGAAGGGATCACCACGATTGAGGAAGTGTTTCGAGTTACTGAACAGTAAAGAAGCTATCAGCGTTTAGCATTCAGCTGTCAGCCAAAGACAAAAGATTGGATTTAAGTTCTATCTGCCCTTAGTTTTTTTATAAATGAAGTGAGCATTTTTTTTATTTCAACAACATCATTTGTCAATTTCTCATAGTTGGAAGCATCAATCATCTTGAGATCGTGAGCAAGCAGTATGTGATATTCAAGTTCACTTGCAGATCCCAAAGCTATCTGTAAATATCTGGCAAATTCAGTATCACTGTTTCCTCCACAACCTTCGGCAATATTAGCAGCTATTGAACAAGCCGCTCGCTTGATTTGGCTCACCAAACCGTATTTCTCATCTTCTGGGAAGCATTTGGTTATCTTATAGAGTGATAAGGTTAATAGATGAGCTTTCTGCCAGACTAATAGCTCCTTGAAATTTTTCATTTGACACCTATAACTTTCAAACCATATGTCACGTCCTAAAATAGTTTACACATTTTAAGCCGCATGCCTCATGCTCGGGGTGTCATAATCGAGTGACTCATGCCAGCGTTCATTGTTGTAAATCTCAACTGCTTGTTTTGTCGCCAAGACAGCGTGTTTATGATTCAAAAAGACTTCTCCTAACAGCAGATCGTTTTTCAAGGTGCCGTTTACCCGTTCCGCCAGGGAATTCTCATAACAGTGATTAATCTCGGTCATGCTGATCAGCATCTTGTGCTTCTTCAGCTCTTCTACATAGGCATCACAGCAGTACTGGATGCCGCGATCCGAATGATGAATAATACCCTCGGACAGATTGTTTTGCCGGCGGGCCATGCGTAAGGCCTTCAGTGCTCCTTCCGCTGCCAGGCTTTCACTGAGGTGGTACCCCACGATCTTCCGGGAAGACACATCCGTTAACAGAAACAGATAACTGAACCCTTTGCGATGCCGTAAATAGGTTATATCTCCTGCCCACGCCTGGTTGGGGCCGCTCGGAACCACGGTCTTCAACAAGTTTCGATAGGTCCGGAACCGGTGATACGAATCAGTGGTATATGTTCTTCGTTTCAACGGTTTCACCAGCAGCTGATTTTCACGCAGCAGAGCAAACATACGGTCCCGGCCAATGGGATATTTACCTAAATGCAGCAGACGACGATTAACTGCCCGGCGCATCTTACGGCAACCAACTCGCGGCTGGCGGGCACGTATCTCATGAACCATAGATAATACCAGAGCCTCCTGCTCATCACGTTCCCGACGAAGACGCAAATGTTTATAAAAGCCCTGTCGGCTGTGGCCAAACACCCTGCAAAGCACTGTCCGGCTCACTTTGATTCCTCTGTCTTGTCGCTTTGCAAGGCAGCCGCAGACTGCCTGGCTCCAAAATTTTTTTTAAAGTCTGCCTTGTAATGTTTCTCTGCAACATCTACCAAGGACTCGTAAGCAAAAAGCTTCACCTGAGACTGGGCTAGGGCCGACTCCAACTCACGCACCTTGGCCTCAAGCTCCTTGATCCGATCTTTTTCCTCCGGATGTTCCACTCGCACCACCTTTCCTAATAGATGATTCTTGCCATAACGGCGAAGCCACTTCTGAACCGTGTCTCCACCTTTTATGCCATAATGCCTCCGCGCTCCCTCTATCGTCAAGTCACCGGACTCGATCTCTGATATCACATGCAGCTTGAATGACTCACTATAACGATAAAAACTCCTCCCTGCTCCCCTAAATACTGATTTCTCCCGCTTCATAGGTTCTACCTCCATTTCACTTTTGGAAATGTAAACCTATATCAGGACGGCACAAGTCTCCCGCACACCGCGGACCTCAAACCGCACGCCGCAGACCTCGCACCCCATCTTTTTCATTAATCATTCTGACATTTCAACTTAATACGAATGAAGCTAAAAAAGTAATCTAATTAACAAGATGGGCGGGGAA
>JAFDCR010000176.1 GCA_019312685.1 Deltaproteobacteria bacterium
ACTTAATACATCCGGCTCCCGCAGCGAAACGGAGAGCATGTATTCATACAGTCCGGCAGTAATACAAATCGTTTTATTCGACATCTGCTATTTATGTTTATCAGGATCGCGCTTCCAGATCAGTTCCCCATCCTTGTAAACCTCTCGAACACGATGCATGGGGACACAATGGGCAATACCATCCTCGTCAAATACATGAAATGAAAATTTATTGCCTGGAAACTGAGTGACTTCTTTGAATGGAACCCTGATAATTTCTTTTTCCATGCGGTCGTAATAACCTATCTCAAAATACCCGCGGCCGAATTCAGGATCCCAATGGATTCGATTTAACAGCTCATGGATGGGCTGCATTTTTTCAAAACACCTCAGACGCTCTTCTTAATAGCCCCGATCATCTGATTCCATTTCATCCATGGGTCCGGTCCAATCTTCCGGAGGTTCGCTTTCCTCCAGGTCCATCTCCTCCCACTCTTCCATTTCAAGCTCTTCGATATTACCATCAAAATACTGAATATCGACGGTGCCGTTCGCTTCGTCCACATCCACAACCATGAAGTCCTGTCCTTTGCCGAGATGGTGGTACCAATTACCTTCAATAGGATCAAGTTCGCCAATCATTTCACTCTCCTTAGATGGAAATTGTGAAAAATCAACCTTTCCTAATGGGAAAATACACTTTTTTACTCAGAGAAAACAATAAGAATCTTACTTTTCTGTCAACTCTGTAATCGCTTCAGCCAGATCACGACTCAGTGCGGCAAGAGCCCGGCTCTGCGCCTCAACCATATCGGCATAACCGAAACCCTGTACAGGTTTTTTTATTCGTGTCGAGGTAATGTTTTTAACCGTGTTTCCCTGCTTATCCAATATGACCCAACGCGCTACAAGTTCAACGCTTTCTCCCAGACGGCCATCAAACCTGCTCAAATCCAGCTCAATTTTATAGTCGGTTTCCACACTGCTTATAGCAGGGTGGGAAACTATTTTATCGGTTGCCAGCAAATATGACAGATTTTCAGCAACGACCCTGCCGATATCTTCTTCAATTTTTCCGGCCCAGCGGTCAAATTCCGCCAGCTGTAACTCGTTATTGCCTGTCCTGGTAACTATCTGGGATTTCTTTAAGTATTTCGGCAGGGTAATCGGGGCAATACCGATACTGATTTTGCCTGTTTTTCCCGGCAGCACAATCTTTTCCAGGTCAGATTCAGCCATGGGACTGAGCACATAAAAACGGGAAGCATCAGTTGGAGTGATTGCAGCACAACCGGACAGCAAAAACATTACCACACACAAAGCAACTCCAGAGGCAAGCAGGATGATTCTTTCCATTGTGCACATCTCCTTCCGGATTATTTTTTCCCTGTTAAAAGTGAATCGGGGTGGCGCTGCAGGTAATCAGTCAATTCCTCCAGTGAGCGTGAGGCGTCCGACATACTTTCCAGGGCATTAATAACTTCCCGGCGCAGGTCCGAATTCCTGGTTATAAGCTTCTCCGCCTCCTCGAGCAAACTTTCCGCCTTTGCAAAGGAAGATTGCACCACCTCCAGTGTTCCCTGCAAATCAGCAGCAGTAGAATCCAGGCGTGTGTCAAGGTTATTCACCAGTTCCCGGGTATCTGACATTGTTGAGGAAAAATTTTCCGCCACTGAATCAATCTTACCGTTAACATTTCCCATGAACTCATTCATACCATGGATCAGCGTTTGCATATCCTGTAAAGCCACCTTGAAAGCTGCTATGGACTCCTGCATGTCCGTTGAATTAACAAGTTCGTTGACCCCTTCGGCTGTTTGCGCGATATCCTCGATTATTACATTGAAATTAACCCTGCGCAGATCCGCCAGTATCTTTTCTGCCGTCTCGGTCACAACCTGCAGGGTCGTCGGAATGGTGGGGACTTCATATACTTTCTTTTCCAATCCCACTTTTTTTATTGGAGTCTCCGGATAAAAATCGTAATTTACAAAAAGCTGACCGGTCACAAAGCTCTGCATCTGCAGTTGGGCTCGCAGTCCCATCTCTTTGACCAGGGTATCAACTCCTTCTTCATCATTGAATTCCTTTCCAAGACCTTCACCGCCTAAAATGGATATTCTGTTCTTAAAAATCTCCACATAAACAGGAACATAAAATTCAAGATCCTGTGGGTTTATGGTGAGCTGAATGTTCTTCACCAAGCCAATATCAACACCCCGAAATTTTACCGGTGCCCCTATATTCAGGCCCTTAACCGATCCCTGGAAAAACATGACGTGCATACTCTTCTTCTGAAAAAACCTGCCGGAACCAAACACCAGTAGTGAGATGACAGCCAGTACTACGGCTCCGATCACAAATCCGCCGATTGCTGCTTTATTGACCTCTTTACTCATATGCTTTCCCAGGCTGATATCCTTCTATCTACTCCACCCCGCTTCCGGCGGAAGCAACCTCTCCCCTGGTGAGAAACTCTCTTAACCGTGGAGCCTTAGTCTCTGCAAGCAAAACATGCGGGTCACCCTGCCCAGTAATAGTACGTGACTCGGCATCTAGAAAAATGGAATTATTGCCTATGGCAAAAATACTGGGCAGTTCATGGGTGACGACCACAACCGTAGTACCCAGACTGTCACGCAGCTCAAGGATCAGATCGTCAAGCCTCTTGGCGCTGACCGGGTCCAGACCGGCAGACGGCTCATCAAAAAACAGTATCTCAGGATCAAGCGCCATGGCACGGGCCAGGCCTGCTCTTTTCTGCATGCCGCCACTCAATTCCGAGGGATAGAATTCTTCATAGCCTGCCAATCCGACCAAGGCAAGTTTCAATGAGACGATTTCACTTATGGCTCCGGGAGACAGGTCTGTATATTCTCCAAGGGGTAATGCCACATTTTCAGCTAGGGTCATGGAACTCCACAAGGCACCGCCCTGGTAGAGTATGCCACATTTCCGCATTATCCTGCTACGTTCTTCCGGGGTCACATCCCAGAAACTTATATCATCGTAAAAAACCTTGCC
>JAFDCR010000177.1 GCA_019312685.1 Deltaproteobacteria bacterium
CGTCAACTTTCACTTTAGCAAAGCTGTCATATACATACCGGCTGAAAAATATCGATTTATCTATATAGCCTATACCCCCTGTAGCAGAGAATCTATACGTATCAGCGTCTTCCAGGTGATCGTATTCCGCTTCGTAACGACCGTATCTGTTCTGGTACTGCAGGGCGGTTTCAAAATTTTTATTCTCGATAAAATTCTCTGCTTCGATACTGAAGCCGAAACCGCTTCCTGCCGGGAGGCTCTTCTGAAGCCTGACCCTGCCTTGGTCATCTTTTTCTCTGAGGGTGTAATTAATGCTGGTGGAGATATCATTGCCGAAATATATGTGCAGGCCCAGGAATATCTCTCTTTCCGTAGTTGTATTTCTTGCTTCATTCCCAATGACAAAAAATGTCATATTGTCGGTCAGGGCTTTACTGTATGAAAGGAAGATGTTTGTAGTATCATCGCCAACATGCATTTCCGCGGTCGAATAACCCAATGCCACAGTACCAGCATGTCTTGTACTGTATCCTGCCCCACAGCTGAATTCCAGGTTGGGCTTGTTGTCATTTGGTGTAAGAGTAAGATTGGCATATTCCCTTGAGTTATATCTCAGGGAAGCCCTTACGTTTATGTTTCTGGTTTGAAATGAATAGCCCAGAAAACCGCTCAGGCCGGATTCCCCTTCTGAGTTGCTCAGGGCGAGGGCCGCGTCCAAGGTTCCCAGTTCTGCTAAGAGGATTGAACCGGTGGGGCCGATATTTATTAGATTTTCCGAGGCTTCGGCTGTATATCCTAAAGTGATATTATTACTCAGAGCGTAGTTGTGGAAACCAAGGAATGTTGCATCTGCATAGGAAAAATTCTTTTCCCCGAAATCCTCCCGTTGAAAACCTATGCTGTAACTGTATTCATGGAATCCCTTTTTTAGCAGCCTGTTTGTATAATAGTACGGTGTTGATATCATCCTTTCCCGGCCAAAGGCATCTTTAATAATAATGTTTGTACTTCCAAGACCCACGGTGGCAGGAACATCCGTAAACTGGAACTCTCCGGGAGAAAGCCTTTCCTTTCGTACCAGGAAACCGTTCATATAAACTTCTATGTCTGAAGGTGTTTCAAGAATACCGCTCAGGTTAAGCGAAGGATACTGTATAAGGTACGGATCAATGGCAAAGTTTTTCGACAGGTTGATGCCTCCTAAAACCTGCCTTGAGCCCAATGGCCCTGACAGGGCAGAAAAGTCGCCTACAATTACAGTTCTCAATTTCTCTCTATCATTGTAGGTTATGCTTGTCATCAATCGTTTGAAACTGTCCGAATCATCGGAATCCGTATAAGAAAAAGTTGAGAGGCCGAGATAATCGCCGATACTGATGCCGAGTTCACCCGACATGTCAAAAAAGGACTCTTCCAATGAACTGGAAGTATGATTGACGGCGTAATTCAGGAATGCGGAACCGTTTTTTGGATAAATGATTTCATGAGGCGGTTCGTATGAACTTCCAATGAACTGTTTTTTAAACAAAGAGGGGGCTGCAGTCACGATCAGGGTAACTTCCTTTTCCTCAATGTGGAAGTTAAGACCTGAAATTGTACTCAAGGCCACATATATATCCCGATCAAAGCTGATATCCCGACCCAAATCCTCATGAAGCCCAAACCCGTCTAGGTCGCTTCTTTTTATCCATACATCGTTGTCAGGCGCCAGGACCAGGAAGAATATTCCTTGGTCTTCCTGGTTTAAAACCAGTTTAAGAACTGCTGACTCCTGTGAGAGGGCTGTTTTGGAAGCTAGGCCGGGAGAAAAAATCAAGATTCCCAGAAAAATACTAAGGGCGGCACATCTCCTTGGAAATATTAATTTCATCATCTATCGAGTGCCTGTCGGTATCAATATTGATTTCAAGGGTTGCAGCATCAGGACAGGCATCCGCAGGCATTTTAATCTCAAAACCCTTTGAAACGTTTCCGTGCAGATAGCCGCCGCCTGTCTCGGTTGTAAAAACTTCTTTGCCTGCGTAGTTTTTTCCCGTTACGCTGATTTTCCTTATAACAAAATGGATGTTGCCTTCATTATTTACCGTGAGGGCAAGAGTTCCATTCTGCAGCTCCGCCCGGACCAGGCTGCCTTTTATTTCCTCCTCAAGCGGCTTTATAAAAATCGGCACTCCGATCTTCATAAGGATTCTTACAACAGCTGCACCATCCGCCTGCGCAGCGGGGATCTCTTCCAAATACAGTCTATATGTTTTTTCATGCCTGGCGGGTGGTATTTTTGTCCCTAGTCTGACAATTTTCTCTTCACCTCCCTGAATCTTAAATATTTTTGGGAAAAATATTATGTCTTCGGTGGGCGAATAGACATCCTTGCCTGTTTCATCCTGCTGCCAACTGAACGTTTTGAGCTGCAGGGTCAGATCCTCTGCAGATTCGTTCGTTATAGTGAGTATGGCGGTTTGGGTCCTGTTGTCAAAAAAGATCCTGACAGGGGATATTGTAAAATCTGCCGCCGCACTTTTTTGCCCCCAGAGGGGAGGAGAAATGAAGCAGAAAATAAAAAATGCAAGAAAATATTTGGACATATATTTCAGCATAATAAGTATATAGCTGGCCTGAGACAGGAATTCAATAATAAATCCGTAAATAGGCGGGGGGGCGCATAAAAATAAAAAGGGGCATCTGGTAAATGCCCCTCTTCACAATGTTGAAGTAAATAACCGGGTCTTGCGGAAGGATTTATCTTAATCCCGGGAGTGTATTAATAATCAATAGTAAAGGTAACGTTCTCAGAATAGGCGCCTGCCGGGACATCCTGTGCCTTTGGAATCAAGCCGTAGATGTCAATCGTCTGGACGGCATTTGTGGTACTGGCGACAGGAGCACTGGCCGCATCAGCCAACTCCGTTGTGTAGGTATTGTCGGGGTAGAGTTGATAAGCCAGGGAATTCGAACCATCGCTCATGTTGCCTGTTCTGGCAAAGTAGGCATCATAATTTACGCCTTTTGTACAGCGAAAGTTGGCCTGCCCCACGCCGTCGATGTCGTCTGCAGAGTCATCTGTCGGATCATAGGTGCCAAAATTTACATCGTTTACACTGGTAATTCTACAAGTCGCGCTCACATTTGCCGAGACAACTATAGTACTTGTTTCTGTGAATGCCATGGCTGAAGCAGCAGTCATTGTTACGGCTAAAATTACTATTCCTATTAATTTTTTCATTATCTCACCCATTCCTCGTGTCTCCTTTCTTAGTTTATTAATGGTTTTAATAGGTTAGAACGCCTCTCTGATTCCCGGGAATCAATTAAATTGATATTTCCTCTTGGTAAAAAGATCTTCAGCTGCGTCCACAACATCCGGGTCGTAGAGGATCCCCCTGTTTATGGTAATCTCCTTCAAGGCTTCATCAATCCCGAGCGCGGGACGATAAGGCCGATGAGAGGACATGGCTTCAATTACATCAGCAACACCTATAATTCTGGCCTCCAGAAGAATTTCGTCTTTCTTGAGGTTATATGGATAACCGGACCCGTCAATTCGCTCATGATGCTGCAGTACAATATCATCAACCGGCCAGTTGAAATCTATTCCCTTTAATATTTCGTATCCCGTCTGTGGATGCTGTTTTATCAAGGAAAACTCAGGTTCACTGAGTTTTCCGGGCTTGCTTAATATCTCTGCAGGAACAGAAATTTTGCCCAGATCATGAATAACACCCGCCATACGAATACCTTCTATTTCCTCTTTAGACAATCCCATTGCAAGTGCAATAGACCTTGCTACTTCTGTTGTACGGCGCTGATGACCTGCAGTATAGGCGTCTCTTGTCTCAACAGTCCTGGATATTGCCTGAATTGTACAGGCTAGGTTCCTCCGCAGCATTTTCATACTGTCACGCAACTCATTTTCAACCTGCTTCTGTTCGGTAATATCCTTAAAAATCTTAGCCACGACAGAGGGTTTTCCATTATTATCCCAAGAGACAACCCTGGCATTGCACTCAAAATACTTATCCGCACCACCCCTGGATATCGTCTTTAGTGAATGACATTTAACAGTATTGACGTTGCGCAAGGCATGCCGGGTCATACATGACGACCCATCAAGACAGAGTTCCTTTCCGCCATATAGAGCTTCACAGCAGTATTTCCCTTCAATGTCCAGACCAAATATCTCCTTTGCCTTTTCATTGGCCCACAAAATTCTTAAACTCCTGTCAACCAGGGTAATATGGGCATCAATCGAATCCAGCGTTGCCCGGTATTTTGCTTCACACCTTAAAAGAGATTCCTGGGAAACGAGTTCGGCCTGCAGCTTCTCCTGTTCAAGCAGTTCAATCCGCTTAAACAATTCACTCTTTGTCACTTTGCCGCTCCCAGCATAACTTGCCGGTGACCCATTTATGGTTGCTTTCATCATAGTTTATCTCTTTCTTCAGTTATTATTATTTTGCTTAATGATTCTGTATTCCGTGGTTGAGATTAACTCTTTCCTTAATCTCTGTTATCGGAAGTCCGGCAATAGCCGAGAAATGGCTAAAGTGCGGATTTTCTTCAGTTATAATATCGCTTATCCTTGAAAAGGAATTCCGAATAAAGATTTTCCGATCCTGATTTACCTGATGCACACCAAAACGAATCATATTCCTTTCTTCCTGCGAAAGACGGCTGATAAGATTTTTTGTGGTCCATATTTCCCCGTTCCGGGCAAAATCCGAAAGCCGGCCGGCTATGTTGATGGTATCGCCAAGGGCGGTGAATTCAATATTGCTGGCTGATTGAATGGTGCCGAAAAATTCCTGGCCTTCATTTATGCCTGTATTCAGAAAAAGTTCATTATCCCATCCTTTTCTTAATCTCCACTTATTGCTCAATTCCTTCATAGTTTCACGTATTTCCAATGCACAGTTAACAGCATTTATCAAGTAATTAGAGCCCGGCTTTTCAATGAAATAATAGAGCATACCGTCACCGGCATGCTTACCGTAAATACCGTTGAATTTCTCAAAACTGGGCGATACTGACTGCCAAAGTTCATTAATCAACTCAAAATATTCACCCGGAAGCAGTTCAGCACTGATTTTGGTTGAATTCTGAAGATCAGCGATAAGCACACAGAGAGGCACCAGTGAAGGCATTCTGTTTTTCAGGAGATCGTTAATCACCCTGCCACGCTGGGAGAGCATATTCAACAAGGCTGTATTTATACTGTCAGTCGGGACATAAACAAAAAAGGTACCTTCACGAAAAGACATGGAATGCACCCAGTAGGTTTCCTTGGATCCGTCTGACTTTATTAATGATACCGGCATGTTGTAAATATTCTCTTTAGCGGCCGAAACCCTCTGTTCAAACAGCTCGGAAAGTATCATTGCGTCATTATGACTAATCCCCCTATACATACTTGCCAAAGACTCGGAGTCGATCCCCTTCTGTAGAATTGTCAAATGAAGTAGAACGGTCTCCTTCCAGGTACGCACTTCACTCCGCAGCTCATCACTAAGCAGCAGGCGGAATATATTCCTTGACTCAAGGTCAAATATATCACTGATATTACTATTAAAAATATATTCTTCTGCTGGTTTGTTTATCCATTCAATTTCAAAATTATGATTTACCAGATATGCGGGCGAGGAGATGTCAGAAATGGTTACCTGGAGCTCGTTGTCAGTAACACGACGTTGTCGCGGGGAGGAAACAAATGTTTCTTTGCTCCGTCTTTCAATAACCGGAGCTTTAACTTCCTTTTCTCTATCACTTTGGTCAATAGTGGAACTTGTTTTAAATTGCCGGGCTATCTCTTCCATCGAGTGCCCCTGCTGCTTCAATAGTTTAACCCTTAATATATTGTCTAAGACACTTTCAGGAAAGTAACCGATCTGTTTAATACCTTTCTGATCAGGTCCTGGACGTTTTACAATGGGTTTAGGTAGAATACCCATCTTAATATAATTATTGAGGGTTGCCCTTGAAATTCCTGTTTTATCGATTATTTCTTTACTTGTTATTAATTTAACACCACTCATCAGGAACCCCTTGTTTAGATTTAAACAAACCAACCATTAACTGTCTAAACAAAACATTTATCTGTCTAAATAAGTTCGCGCACAAAAAACAAATTAGACAATACAAGTTTTGAATTAGACAGTATAAGATAAATATGCTTTTGTCAAGAAAAAAATTATACAGTACAAAAAAATTATTTTTACATATTTAAACTGTATAAAATCAACGATTTAGGTGTTTTACTTTTAGGGAACAAATGCTGTTTATATCTAAAAAAAACATTAAAATATAATTGGTTATATGCTTGATCAAAATTTATTGTATATCGATCTTCAATCAGGGACTTACCCCTTACGTGTTTACGAGTTATACTGTCTAATTGTAGCTGTCCGCTAGTATTTAGACAGTACAATTGTATGGTTTTGTCTTTAAAAATGGATTAAACCTTTCCGGGAAAAGACACCTGGTCGATTTAGGAAAAAATTGTATTCCCTATCTCCCATCATCAGATAACATCTGAGAGTCATCTGAGAGAAAACATAAACTTCTCTCGAGAATTGATTATTTGGCCAATTTATTTTGAAAGGAAGGAAATAATGAAATTATGGACAGTATAATTATGCAGTTTTTTGATCATATACCTGGGATGAATGGCAAAAAACCGATTGACGAAAGAACATTACAAGTTTTTTACGCCTTGAGAGCATTTTTACCTGCTCCGGTATGAGATCCGAGATGTCATTTTTCATTACCGCCATTTTGTACTCAACATGCGCTGCAAAGCGGTTATCCAGATACCAGGCATATAACAGACCGAAAAGAAGGCCTGGTGGAGTAAACCCCTCTTTTCCGTTTACCAGCCTGGTAAATATATATTTGTTCGTTTCAGACTGTATCATTCTGGACAGCTGTAGATATTTCACCAGATCCTGATCCTGCAGAAAACTGTTACGCTTTTCAGGCGGTTTTATTGTCAACTTATACACCTTTCCAACAGATTCGCCGCCCTCTTCCACAGATATCATTGTTTTTGTCGCTGCATAGTTCCCCAGTTGCGCCTGTCCGAGTGCCACCAGAAAAGCCGGTTCAAAAAATCGTTTATCACTTAATACATCCAGACATATCCTTATTGATTTCTCTGCAGGTTCATAAAACGAAAACACATTGTCCCATTCCTGGCTGCGCGACCATGTTTTTCTGTCTATTACTCTAATTGTCCGGATATTATTGAGATGATCCAAAAGTATATCCTGGTGATACCATAAAATATCAAGAATTCTGCAGGAAAGCTTCTCAACGAGTTTGTTTTCAGACTCACCTGTAATACTGATTTGGTCCAGCCATTGCTTTAAGGCTGAATATCTTTCACATGGATAAAGACTTTCAGCTTGAACCAAATTCTGTTCAGAAATGAAGTAACCAGGCAAATCAGCAGAAAACTCGGGAGCCACACCCTGTTTCCGCTCCGGTAAAGAGGTTACTGCAAAAAGGGAGCGTATCGCCCGGGCCAGCATTGCAGGATCATGCTGGATCACATTATTCTCCCGTAATGCGGCTAATGAGTAAATTCCTGCTTCAACAGGTCTGAAACCCATTTGGGCTACATTTTCCCTGTCCAGAAATATCGGCATTTTTTCTTCTGTAGCATAACTCTGCAGAATAGAGCCGGAAATATCCTGGAGTCCCAAAGAAAGGACATTGGTGAAAAGCCCCCTGACACCGCCCGGGATATTTCTATTGTAAGCCTTAATCAGGTCGGAAACATAAAACCTCCGCTTGGGATCCTCACGTACGACATCGGTCTCTCCCTTCTGCACCCACAAATTCGCAACGAGTATTTTCAGGGCCTTTTCATTTTTACGGACCGTCTCGGCAATTCCTGGAACCTGAAATATTGGAATTGTACTGGTATAGAGGCTTCCCGGCGCCAGAATGATTATTTCAGCTGCTTCAAGGGCCCGAATAACCTCAGGGGCAACATGCGGTTCCTCGACAAACTTAACAAAAAGACGGTCTACCGGATATCCTCTCCGGGCAGCACCGGACTTGTACTCTCCTGTTACCAGTACTCCGCTGGTGTATAAAACCTGCAATCCTGCCGGGGTTAATGAACAGGGCATTACAGCCTCTTCATCCATTGCCAGGACGCGGCACAGTTTCTTTAAACCATTATAATTCCGGGAATCAAAAGTCTGGCAGGTCTGATCCTTATGGTGCAGCTGATCGGCTTCAAGCCATATGGCTGCGGCCAAAAGGAGGTTGCCAAGACAATGGGGCTTTGAAAGCAGCCCGGCCAGGCGGGGGTCGATAAAAAGTGCATCTAGAAGTTCCGACAGGTATTGATACATCGGTTCCGGGAGAAAGCCTGAATCAAAATCAATGTCAGCCTTCAGCTTTTCCAATGAACCGGGCGTTTTGGCAAAACGGTAATTAAACAGTTTATGCAGCCCTTTTGCCAACTGAAAACAGTCATTCTCATTCAGGCCGTAAACTGCTTGAAGCCCTTCCTTCCTAATTGATGAAAGCAGAACATGGCGGATATCCCCTAAAGCGATAAAGGGTAGATCCTTTAACAATTCCCCTGTTGATCCTCCGTCATCTGTTACGCAGACAATGGCCTTCGTCTGGGGAAAAACATCCTTCAGGCCGCTGAAAGGCTCCTCCGGCCAGTTTTCTTTTCTACTGTCCCCGCCAATAATATTAGAGAGGCCGGTACCGCC
>JAFDCR010000178.1 GCA_019312685.1 Deltaproteobacteria bacterium
CTCGATGTAACCTCTTCAAGCAGACTGTTTGGAAAAGCCGAAAATATCGCGGAACAGATCAGGCAACAGGTTTATAAGGAGACCGGGTTGACTGTATCGGCAGGAGTTGCCTCCTCCAAGCTGGTTGCAAAAATTGCCTCGGATATAAACAAGCCGGATGGTCTTACCGTTATTGCTCCCGGTACGGAAGCAGAGTTTCTGTCGCCTTTGCCGATCAAAAGGCTCTGGGGAGTCGGCAAAAAAATCCAGGAAGCCCTCAAGCTGCTTGGGATAAAAACCATTGGCGACCTGGCAGGATTCTCCCCGAAACTGCTGGAACAGAAATTCGGCAGGCCTGGTATAAGTTTGCATACAAAAGCTCATGGACTGGATAGCCGGAACGTTGAAACCGAGCATGAAACAAAATCAGTAGGTCATGAATTTACCTTTGAAACGGACCTGACGGACATTGGCAGGATTAAAAAGGAATTGCTGGAACTTTCGGGGATGGTGGGCAAACGCCTTCGGCGATACAGGCTCCAGGGAAAAACAATTACGCTGAAAGTCAAGTACCACGACTTTCAGCTGATTACCCGGTCATTGACCATGTATTCTGCGACAGCTGACAACAAAAAAATATTTACAGCAGCAGCACAACTCCTGAAAAAAACAGAGGCTGGGAAAAGACCGATCCGCCTGCTGGGCATTTCCGTTTCAGGATTGATTCCTGAAAAAAGCCACGGTCAAAAATTTCTTTTTCCAGAACTGCAGACAGACCTGAAAAGAGAGCTAATTAACAAAGCGTTAGACACAATACATGAAAAGTACGGTACAACAGCCATCCTGCCAGGCAGGATGCTTGAAGGAGATTCATAAAATGAAAAATTGAAAATTGAAAAAATCACCCCCCCCCACAGATTGTACTTCAGGATGCACCAGAGTGCCCTGATCCCATCCTTCCAGTTGATATTTTTTACCTTCCTGCCTAAGTGTATATCTGACGGATTGATATATATTGGTATCTTCCAGATATTTTTTCACCCAGATTATAATTTTCAAACTATTATGGCCTCAAATACAATAACTGATTTATTTCATTATATTAAATCCTGATTGTTCTTGCTTCTTATTTTGGTTTGAATTACATAAATCATGTTTTGAGCAACTAAAATATCTAACGATACAGCCAGACAAGCCAATCTCAACAAGTTGGGAATTTAACATATGAAAAAAGAATGGCTATTACTCATCGGTTCCGTTTCACTCACCCTTATTACAGCTATTTTTTTAGTACGCTGGTTTGCTCCCCAGTTGCTGGGTATTCCTATCGACCTGCAGATGGTCAAAGTCAACAAAAAAATCCCCCCGTTTTTCGACGGAGTTTTCAGACCGGATGATTATGGGAGAAAGGAGTATATGTTACCGGATCCCCATATAATCAGAGCCAAGCCTTTATCCCCTTTCGTCATTGACAGGGGGCCAAACGATTTACTTGGGTTCAGGAACAGGAACATACCTAATATTGCGGATGTCATAACCATTGGTGACAGCCATACTTATGGCAATAATACTTTACTTGAATTGAATTGGCCCAGCATTATGGTGAAGAATTTCGAGCAATTAGCAAGACATTACAACATGTCTGTTGGAGGGTGGGGTGCTGCGGAGTATTTTGAAATTTTCAACAAGGCATTATACTTTCAGCCGAGAATGGTAGTAATTGCATTTTACACGGGCAACGACCCTATTGAAACTTTTATAAAGGTATATGGAGACAAACGCTGGAAATCACTTCGTCTCAATCCAGGACTTTCATCTGCCGATTCTCCGGACCTTTTGGAGGATAGAGAATGGAAAGTACAGTTTCAGGATGGCACTGAAATCACATTCACACCTCATTTCAGGTATGTATCAAACAGAAGAGACAACCTGGCAGTCCTGACGGGCTATGAAATTATGGGTGAAATAGCTAAAAAAATCGCCGAAATAGCAACACAGAATAAAATAACCTTGGTCTTTACAGTTATACCGACCAAGGAGTTGGTCTACAAAAAAAGGATTATTTCTGAAAACATCACACTCCGGGAGGACTATGCCGCCCTTGTCAGAGACGAAGAAAAAAACCTTTCAGATTTTGCTGAAAAGTTAAAAAATATACAAAGCAGTTGGTATATTGACTTGCTGGCACCACTTCAGCAGGCCGCATTAGACATACCGCATTTATATCCTTCTGAGAAAAATGGCCATCCCTTATCAAATGGATATAAAATAATCGGCGAAACTCTGGCCAAAGGTGCTGCTGGGCTGCTGCCCCAAAAAACAGCCGGCTTGTTTTACACACAGTATTTTACTGATGATAATGAGTTTTACCCATACCTGGTCAAAGAGAATCGGTTCTATTTATTTTCCTCTAAAAATATAATGGAAAAGAATGGCTGGGACAGTACAAAAATTACAAAGGTCGATTTACGGGATATCAGCAAATTATCATTTGGCGGGATTATCAATACAGTTGATCCATCACAATACGGTCCAAGTGCATTTCATTAGTATTTTACATTCAAAATTATGGATTTTATAAAAGACACCTGGAGATTTCTGAAGGTCAGGAAAAAATTCTGGCTTCTTCCTATTATAATAACATTACTCTTTTTTGGTATGTTGATAGTTCTGACTAGCGGCACAGCAATAGCGCCGTTTATTTATACGTTATTTTAGCTCTGGCTTTTAACGGCATTTTTCATAAAGAAGCGGGACTGACAGCCATAATGATTAATTCGATTCATCCCCACAAATTATACTTAAGAATACACCAGAGTGCCCTGACCCCGTCCTTCCAGTTGATTTTTTTACCTTCCTCATAGGTTCTGCCGTAATAGGAGATAGGCACCTCGTAAATCCGCAGTTTCTTCCGGGCCATCTTGGCGGTGATCTCAGGCTCGAAGCCGAACCGTTTCTCCCTGATCTGAACACCGGCCAAGGCCTCTTTGGTGAAAACCTTGTAACAGGTTTCCATGTCGGTCAGGTTCAGATTGGTAAAAATATTTGACAGCAGGGTTAGGAACCGGTTGCCGGCATAGTGCCAGAAATAAAGCACCCGATGGGCCCCGTGCCCGGCAAAGCGGGAGCCGTATACCACGTCAGCCTTTCCGGCCAGTATGGGTTTGAGCAGGACCGGGTACTCTGCGGGGTCATACTCCAGGTCCGCATCCTGGATAATAATGATATCACCTGCAGCATGGGAGAAACCTGTCTGGAGTGCCGCGCCTTTACCCTGGTTTCTGTCGTGCATGATAACCTTCAGGTTTTCCTGCTTCATGGATTTCAGTATATCCCGCGTGCCGTCGGTCGAACCGTCATCGACCACGATTATCTCCTTACGGTGCGAGGTCGCCTCAACTGCTGCAATAATATCATGGATCGTCTCCCGTTCATTATAGACCGGGATAACAATTGAAAGTTGAGGGTCTTGCGGATCAGGAATCTCGGTTTTGGATTGATTCATAATTATTTCTATTAATTGAAAAATTCTCTGAAATAAAATAATATTTCCCCTGAGAAAGAACTTATATAGAATAAA
>JAFDCR010000179.1 GCA_019312685.1 Deltaproteobacteria bacterium
CCAATCAAAGTCCACCTCGCTCGGCGCCTGGCACGTATCCAGCACCACCACTGGAAGCGTATCGGAGGCCAGCCCCGCCCCAACGCAGTTTGTGGCGGTCACGATGACGGTGTTGTCACCTTCAACAAGCCTGACATGGCCGGCCGCAAATTCGCTGTCATCCGACAAGGCGCATCTGCCGTTTACCTTAACGCCAGTCTCATTGCCGGATATATCGAAAAATATCCCCCTGACCAGGACATCCGGCCTGGAGACAGCTTCACCGTCAACCGGAGAATAAACTTCTATATCCAGTGGCGTTACTTTTACTGTCACGCTGTCTACCGCCTTATTCCCCTTCCGGTCGGTTGCAGTAATGGTGTAGGTTGTATCTGTATCCGGGAATACTTCCCTGGAGCCTTCCGGCCCCACCGAACCGATCCCGTTGTCAATGTTCAGGGAAACCGCCTTTGAAGAAGACCATGTCAGAGTTGCCGGTTTATTCAGCAGAACGACTTCCGGGGCCGCACTGATGGAAACAATCGGCGAAGGCTGGCCTTTGCCCGACCAGACCTCTACATTTGTACTATCTGATGCAGAACCACCAAAACCTGACACATTGATAGAATATGTTGTGTATTCTTGCGGGGAAACCTCCAAGGAGCCGGATGAATCGACTTCACCTATTCCATTATCTATGGACACCATTGTTGCGTAAGAAGAATTCCAGGTAAGCAAAGACGTCTCGCCCGTCACTATTCTCCCAGGTGAGGAACTGATGCTGACTGTGGGGGGCGGATTGTGCACTGTAACTAAAACCTGTGCAGTTCCTGTTGCACCATTTCCATCAGTTACAGTGTAATTAAAGCTGTCCAGGCCGCTGTAAAGATACTCAGGTGTATAGGTGAATGTATTATCCCCGTTATCAACCACAGATCCATGTTCAGGCTGGGTGAAGGAAACAATGGTCAGGATGTCGCCCTCAATATCCGTATCATTTGCCAGAACATTCCCTGTGGTGATCGGCGACGCATCGGCTGTTGCGGCCAGGTCGTTTCTTGCTGCCGGCGGGTCGTTGACCGGGCTTACCGTTATGGTAACAACGGCCAGGTTTGAGGTTAACTGGCCGT
This sequence comes from Deltaproteobacteria bacterium, assembly GCA_019312685.1. Lineage (GTDB taxonomy): Bacteria > Desulfobacterota > Desulfobulbia > Desulfobulbales > BM004 > BM004. The sequence continues at coordinate 1,110 of JAFDCR010000179.1, forward strand.
CACTGACCACAAAACCGAACGTATCGCTGCCGTGATAATCCGGGCTCGGGATATAGTTCAGGTCGGGAGGGGTGCCGGTCAGCTGACCGTTGACCGGATCAGATAAAACATTATACGTCAGCGGGTCATTATTCGGATCAGAGCCTGTCAGAATTATTGAAACAGCCGTGTCCTCCCAAACAGTTATAATCTGCGGCTCCGCTGCAGGCGGTTCATTAATACCTACGGTAATTGTAACTGTTGCAGTATTGCTTTCCGCTGTTCCGTCATACACCTTGAATGTAACAGTATCATAACCGCTGAAATCCGGGGCCGGCGTATATGTTATTCTATTATCGCCATCGTCTCCGGAAATTGTGCCGCTTAAGCCTGCACGACTGTCGACAATGATATAGTTCAATGGATCATCATCCATATCCGATGCTTCAAGCATTATCTCTACCGGTGTATTTATTCCGGTTGAAGCGGATGTATTAAAAGCCTCCGGCGGATCATTTACCGGGTTGACAGTAATCGATACGGTGGCTGCACTTGAGCCGCCGTTCCCGTCAATAATGATATACTCAAAGCTTTCAGCTGCGGCAGAGGTATTAAAGTTGCTGTCCGGAGTATAGGTCATTATACCGTAGTTGTTATAAACTATTGTACCATTTGGCGGTTGACTGACCGATTCAATTATCAATTCATTGTTATCCGCATCCGTATCGTTTTCAAGGACGTTAAACATTACAGCAGCATCCTCATCAGTAACAACAGAATCATCGTTTGCCACAGGAGGATAATTTACTTTTGAAATGGCGATTGAAACAATTGCTGTGCTGCTGTCATCATGCCCGTCGCTGACCTTGAAGGTAAAAGAGTCCGAGCTTTGATATACCGGTCCCGGCTGATAGATGAGAGCCGGGGCTGTTCCTGAAAGGCTCCCATATACCGGGCCTGAACTTACCGTGTAGGTTAACGGATCATTTTCCACATCTGATGCGGTTAGAGTTATGGGCAACTGGGTGTCCTCCACTGTATGCAGAGATTGGGAATGCGCTGTCGGCGGGTCGTTGACCGGATTTACTGTTATTGAAACCCCGCCGGTATCGGTTCCGCCGTTAGCGTCATTTACAGTATAGCTGAAACTGTCAGAGCCGTTGAAGTTTTCAGCCGGCGTGTAGGTTATTACTCCGTTTCCGTTTTCATTCACCGTTCCGTTTGTTGACTGGTCTATAGATTCAATTGTCAGGAGGTCACCGTCCGCATCCGTATCGTTGGCAAGGAGATTGACCGTTACACTCATGTCCTCATCGGTTGCAGCACTGTCATTTTCAGCCGAAGGCGGATGGTTTACCGAAGTCACTATGATCGTGACAGTTGCACCGGTTGAGGATTTTGAATTCCCGGCGGTCAGATAATAGGCGGTAGTTGCCGTCGGCCGGACAGTTCTGGAACCATTGCATGGCACGGAAATGTTTCCAGGATTCAGTTCACAGGTATCTGCCTTTCGAGTTGACCAGGTCAGCAGCGACGACTCTCCGGCCAGGACGGATACCGGTTCAGCAACGAATTCCATAATAACAGGACCTGGTCCGGCGGAACATATTGGAATGGAGTAGTTTAAGCCCAACCCCAAAAGAGACAAATAGATCAACAGCATTTTTATGGAATTTCTCATGCATCTTCCCCTTGCAGAGCTTTTCTAAGCATGCAGCATATACGAATGCAGCAATCCGGTTTGTCCTAACTTATTAGTGAGTTACAGGGGATTTTCAACCCAAGAAAAATGGCATGCTGCTGCCAGGGAAAAACTAACATTCAGATAAGAATGCTATGAATTACGGGAGGTTTTAATGCATGAATCCATTAAGGCAGGATTTGAATTATTGCGAAATATGGTCTGCTAACATTCGGACCATAGAAGATGAATTAAGCTTTGTCCCTTAAACCAAGGTGTTTTTCAATTCTTAATTCTTAATTTTTAATTCTTAATTTTTAATGGGCACAGGCAGCGGCACCCCCCGGGTGGCCTTGCCATGCAGTTCTCCCTGGTCGTCAAACCAGAGCGGATCAATACAGATGATCCGGTTCCAGCCCCGGCTGCCGTCTTTCTGCTGATGGTACACCATCCAGAGTTGGCCGGCGCGGTCTCGTGTTACGCTGCAGTGCCCCGGTCCATAGATATTCCTGCCCTTTTTGATCAATGGGTTGGCCGAATTTTTCACAAAAGGTCCAATCGGCGTTTCGGCTGTCGCGTAGCCGATGGCGTAATCCGCGCTGTCAGCAGCCCCGGCCGAATACAGGAGATAATACATGCCCCTGTGCTTCAGCATCCATGGGGCCTCGGTGAGGACGGTCTGTTTTCTTTCCCAGGGCTCGGTGGCCTGGAGGAGCAGGATCGCTTCACCTTGTTTCCGCACCGGCGACGCCATAGGCTGGACATGGATTTTAAAGTCCGGATACTGGACATAGTAGAGATAGTAACGGCTGTCATCATCTACAAACATATGGGCGTCAATCGCATTTTCTATCAGGATACCCAGATCGTGAAATACTCTGTCCGGCCTGTCAGAGACGGCTACCCCGATGCGGCCGTTCACCGTGTAGTACAGATAGAACTTTCGGTCCCGCTTGTCATAAAATACATCAGGTGCCCAGGTTCCCGGTTCGTTTGAATAAAAGACCCGCGGTCCCTTCCGCCAATTGACCAGATCGGCTGAAACATAGACATCGTAGCCGCGGTTGTCGCCGGTCGGGTACAGGTAATAACTGCCCTCATGAAACAGGACAGTTGGATCACCGATGCCGAGGACGCCGGAAAAATTATCAGGCGCCTCCCGGTTGATAAAAAAAGTCTCCACCAGCACCGGATTGGTATAGGTTTTCCCCTTGTCCGCATCGGTGGCGGCCATGATCGTGAACCACACCAGACAAAGCAATCCGGCGCTGATAATGAAAAAGGTTATGTTTTTGAGGCTCATAAGAAAGCGGGGACGGATCTATTTATCTTCCCACCTGCCTCTGATAAGGCCCATTTTTTTAATCAATTATTTTATAAACCTTATCCTTTCTTCGAACTTTTTCAGGCACTTTCAAACCGATACTGTCACCCTGTTTTGCCTCCATGACAGCCTCGTGCTCTATCTCCATTGAGTCAACTTTCAGCTCGAGATCTGTTGTGTGTCCTTTTATATGAAGGTTGTCGTTTACTGACACTGGTCCGTCCGTCATCTCCACGGCAGCCACAGATATCTTCTTGTAATAATTAGAAATATAACCTATCTCTTTCTCTTGCACCTCTATCCCTCCCAGCATTGTTTTTTAAAAGCGTCGGATTTATTCCCAATCATTACCAGTCCTGAAACACAAAAACCGGACAGCCTTATTAAGGCAGCCCGGCTGTCATTATCAAACCTTTGAGTTTCCGTCAAAAACAAGCAATTAATGATTATTTACCTAGGAATGTAGGGGATGTCAAGCAATTAACGGTCATTAAACAGTGCAAAACTACTGGTAGATCGTTGTTTTGAAAATGAAAAATGGGAAATGGAAAATTAAGAATGGAAAAGCTACTTCCACATACCAATTACGAGCTTGTTGCCTAAGGCTGACATGGCTTCATTGATGCGTGGGATCTTGGTTTTGTGGTGTGGATCAAGCAGTCGCCTTCCTTCCTTTTCGTTGACATTCAACAACCGGGAAAATGCTGCTTTGGTTAGCCCTTTCTTTCTGATCGTTATGTAGAGTGCTGCCTTGGCAGCCATGAGTGCCGGCAGGACGATGCCGATCTCACCTTTGCGCTGCTTGCTCGGCAGCGGCACCTCGATACCGTCGTCAATGCACATGGCAATGGCTTCCTCCAGGCAGTCTGTTGCATTATCCAGGGACTCCTGGTGCGTTTTGCCGTCGGTAACGGCGGTGGGCAGATCCCTGAATGTCACTAAAAAAAAACCTTCTTCATCAACTTCGATCTTAGCCGGGTAGATAAAATTCTGCATGAATGAGTAATTCTCCCTACTTGATATCCTCGCGTGTAAGCCCTAAATTGTCGAGAATTTTCTTAAGCAGACCGGGGCCGATCTCCTTAGTCCGGTCTTTCATGACAGTATGTTTGTCGCTGAAATACAAAATGAAGTGGCTCCCGTTGTCGTTTAACGAGACAAAACGACGATTGACAGTCCTCTTTTTTTGTCAACCCTTACTGGTAGACCCTGAATTCTGCCTATCTTTCTTAATCTTTTTATAAGCTCATTGCCCGTCATTACGACTATAGGACAAATTTGTCCGAAAAACAAGACAAAAATGTCCGCTCTCCAAATCCTGTTTTCATGGTTACAGAAAATTTTGATTTACTTGCTTTACCTAAAGTTATGGCAGGAAAAAACCAACCCCGGAAGAAGAATAGGTAATTGGCAGGAAATATCTAGTAAGGTCTATAAACAATTATTTAAGACGTTATGGGGTTAGCTTTGAATTACAAACATCTTTTTCTGCTATTAAGAACAAAAGAGTAAATAAAATAACACACAAAAAAGCCGCAGCCCCTTTTCAGGATTATGTCCCGAGAATTCATATGTCAGGCTTGTCTCAATTTCAGGTAAATTCAGTTTACCTGTCGTAAAAAATAGTGCATAATATTATAAGGTGATGCTCCTTTGTTAAAGTCCGGATCAGCCTTGAACAGGTTTATGAAAGTTATTTGCTGCCATTGGCACCGTATGTGCAGTGCAAAAAAAGTTAGCAGTTCAGGCGGAAGCAGACGATACTTTCAGAAATCAACCTACTCTTAGATAGGCATAAAAAAAGACCTACAATGAAAAAAATCGTAATCATTACAGTGTGGTTCATTGTTGCCGGTATTGCACTGAATGCTCAGGCTGCCAGCGTAACCTTTAATCCCCCGGAGGTTGTGCTCCAGGTCGCGCCCGGACAGACAGGCCGGACCTATATTAAGGTTGATGGATATTCAAACAAAGCCTATTCACTCTATTTTCTTGTCGGCACAAAAAGAAAAAAAAGCAATATCCCGCATGGCTGGATGACCTCGGCTTATTTATGGCTTGAATCCGAAACCGCCGGGACCTCATCCAATGCAATGATTCTTGTGGTTGACGTGCCGCAGAATGCCAAGCCCGGCACATACTCCGCCTTGCTTGAACCGGATGATCTGCGGAGCAGCGAACCCATAGTCAGCAGCGGGGTAAGTGTCACCATAGAAGTTCCAGACCCCCAAAAAAAGGGGCTGTTATCCGACGCCCGGTATTAGGCGAGTTTTATAAGCGCTGATATAATTAGTACAGTGTCCCGGAATTTTCCCGCAGGAACATCTTATTGTCAGGCCTGCCCCCGCCTCACCTATGCTCCTTTCCAGATCATTAAAATTCCCATGGCCAGCAGCAGGTAATGCAGCAGTTTGAGGTAGGCGCTGGTATCGATCCTGTCATAGAGCAGGGAACCGATTAACACGCCGATAATAACCACCGGGGCCGATAACAGGAAGTAGTGAAGGACCAGGCTGGTAGTCAGCCCGGTAAGGGCATGCGCCGTGATTACAGTCAAGCCGCCGGTCAGGAAGAATCCCGACAGGGTAGCCTTGATCGCATTTTTATCCCAGCCTCTCAGGGTGGCGTAAATAATGGTCGGAGGCCCGCCGGCACTGAAGGCGCTGCTGATCGCACCGGTAAAAAATCCAGCCGCGTAAGCCCACCGGGGATGGATGCTGCGTGGCTGCTGTCTGCCTGTCAGACGATACAGGACATAGACGATAAGCATGACGCCCATGAGCACACTCAGCAGTCCGGTCGGCGCTTTTTTCAGAACCAGGGTCCCGACTGCCACGCCTGGAATGCAGCCGAACAGCAGGGGAAGGATCTTGCTCCGGTCAATATGCTTTCGCAGACGCAGCGAGAGAAATGCGGTTATCAGAATGCCCAGGAGGCTGCAGAGCGGCACGGCGGTCTTTATGTCAATAAACAGGCTCAGCAGGGGAATTGCCAGCAGGCCGAATCCGAAACCTGTGACCCCCTGGGTGAAGCCGGCAACCAGAAATATGAGAAACAGAAAAAAATATACCGTCATAAAATTCAGCCCACAGTTTGATGGAATAGGGTGCAGATACCTGGCAAAATCCAGGAACATAATACCCCATTTAGAAACAATGGGAGAAAAATATGATAGGCAATTCAAAATTGTGTTCGATGCTATAAAACAATTACTTGCAGAAGAGAAAACACCCAAAAGAAAGATCGGGTTTTAATAAAATAAAAATTTTCCATTTATGTTACTGTCAGGCCTCCCGCCGCTACTTAG
>JAFDCR010000180.1 GCA_019312685.1 Deltaproteobacteria bacterium
ATCCTGTTCAGTAACGCCTTCCTCTGCATTTATCAGTATTACCGCCAGGTCGCAGCGTTCCAGAGCCGCCAGGGCTTTTATGATGCTGAACTTTTCCAGCTTTTCCTTAACCTTTCCCTTTCTTCTAATTCCCGCTGTATCGATAAGCAGGTAGTTATTGTTATTCTTGGTCAGCAGGGTATTTACCGAGTCTCTTGTCGTTCCGGGGATGTCCGAGACGACCATGCGTTCTTCCCCGAGCAGTCTGTTGACCAGCGAAGATTTACCGACATTCGGTCTGCCGAAAAAGGCAATACGGACTGCTTCAGCTGGATATAAAAGGTCTTCAGACGATTCAGGCAATGAAGCAGCGAGGTGATCAAGCAGGGTTCGTACACCGTAGCCGTGTTCTGCTGATATGGGCCAGATTTCCTCTACTCCAAGTTCATAAAATGCGGGAAGGAGGTCTGCCTCCAGTTCAGCACCGTCAATCTTGTTGACAACAAAATAGACCGGCTTGTCTGTCCGGCGCAGAAGATCGGTAACCCCAAAATCCGTCGGGGTCAGTTCTTGCTTGCCATCCATCAGAAATAGAAGAACATCCGCTTCGTTTATGGCCTGGAGAGTCTGTTCTCTTATATTCCCGGCCATTGTCTCACTAGCGTCCAGGGGCCTGCCTTCCGCTTCAATCCCACCGGTATCAATCAGAATAAAAGGTTTATTCTCCCATTCCACCCGTTCATACTGCCTGTCGCGGGTAACGCCGGGAGTCGGATCGACAATAGCCTTGCGGGACTTCGTAATACGATTGAACAGGGTTGATTTCCCCACATTGGGTCGACCAATGAGCGCTACTATCTTGGCTTGCATGGAAACGGGCATATATTATTTAACCTGGATTATTAGGGAATATGTTTATCCGTATATTTTATTCGGCAGCAACTGAAATGTAACCTCTTTTTTGTTCGAGGAGATCCATTATCGTGTCAGTCAACTGTCTGAGCTTCGGGAAGTCTTTCGCCTCCGGCTGTGCAAGCTGCTGCTGTAAAGATAATGCGGCCGGCAGGATAAACTGCCTGAAAAAGATTTTCTGTTTCTGAAAACCGAGGAAGGCAAAAGCCCCCAAAATCTGAAGATTTCGCTGCATGACAAGATAAGGATATCCTCTTAGAAAGGCTCGGTCGTCAAGGCCGTACTTACAGTAATGTTCCAGATAATATTCAAGCAATTCCTGCTGGATCTGCTCCGGGAGTTGTATGTAGGGATCGATCAGCAGTGAGGCGAGATCATAGCCCAGAGGGCCGAGTCTTGCTCCCTGGAAATCTATCACCCTGATCTCGTTATTAAACAACATGAGATTTCTGGATTGAAAATCCCGGTGGAGGAAATAGACAGCCGGCTGCCGGGCGGCGCGACCGGCCAGCAGTTTGAATTCATCGTTTAACCCGTCCGGGAATTCTTTAATCTCAAGCAGATCCCGGCAAAACGCCTGGATGAAATAACCGGATTCTTTTTCCAGCATGAGTTTCTTATCGTATCGCTGGGTATCCCAGCACCATTTCCTGTCAAAGCGGACGCTGCCGGAAATTTGCATATACAGCAGAATCTCAATTATTTCCTTATAAAGTTCAACAAGTTCAGGGCCATATCCCCCTGAATTTTCCTTGGTTTGCTGCAGATAATCGTACAGAAGGGTTTCCCCAAGGTCCTCGAATAAAATAAAACCCGAGACCGGATCAAAAGCATGAATTTCAGGGACCGGTATACCCCTTTTTCTTAAATGGCTTCCTATCCTGAAAGCTGCATTGGCCTCTGCCAATCCTTTCTTGTTGTCATGATGGGCGGGATAAACTCCGCAGTAAGAAGTGTTCTCTGTTTTTATCATAAAAAATAAACGAGTTGAGCCGTCACCGGAAAGAGAGGAAATCGTTATCTTTTCAGTTCTTCCCGCAAGTTCTTCCTTTTGGAGGAAATGCCCTATTTGTCGGTTAATGTTGTTTTCGCCTTGATTATTCATTTCTGCTTTATCGTACTTCAATCGGTGACAATTGCATCCTGGATTATACATCCTGCAGGAATAACCGCATCATCCCAGACTACAGACCGTTTTATTGTAACATCGTCTCCAATAACCGCGCCTTTGCCGATACAGGCCCAATCGATGAGTTTGGCAGCATCGGAGATAGATGCATTTTTTAGTCCCGTAAAAGGGGCATCAAGAATCATTTTGTCAAGTTCTTCATAAACAGGGATTTTCTGTTTGAGCAGGTCCGCGTGAAGCTGCAGATAATCCTCCGGGGTTCCCATGTCGGTCCAGTAATGATCTTCAACAAGTCGGGCCCTGATGGTTCCCCCCTGTGCCAGGATTTTTTCATAGCATTCAACTATGCAGCAGGGGGTTTCAGGCGGAATATTCTGCAAAATTTTTGGATTGATGACATGGATCCCGGTAAACGCAAGCAGTTTACCTTTTTGTCCGCAGGCATTATCAGTCTTCTTAAAACCGGTTATCATAAGTCTTTCATCAACAGCAACATTGTTGAAACGTGGATAATCATGGAGTACGAGGGTAACATCCGCCTTTGAAGCACAATGCTCGCTGTAAACATCCTGATAATTTATCGTATGATAGATATCACCGTTAACCACGAGTAGAGGCTTATCATCAAAATGGGGCATGGCTTTTCGTAAGCCCCCGCCTGTACCGAGAATTGTTTCTTCCTCCTGCAGAATACAGTTTGCTTCATGTTGCAGGGCTTCTTTAATCTGGTGCCGTAAGTGATGGGCATTAATAATTATAGTCGTAAAACCTGACTTCCTTATTCTGCTGATTGTCAGGTGCACCAATGGTATATTGAGAACAGGAAAAAGCGGTTTGGGCTTCATCAGCGTAAAAGGTAATAGTCTGGTTCCCAAACCTGCTGCCAGGATCATGGCTTTCATGAATAATACTCAGATTGCTTTATTTTAAAGAAGGTTATGCCGACTGCTGCATCATTATAGGAAAGGGGTAACAAAAGCAGACCTCATAAAAGGATTCAATAGGAAAGTTCACCGTCAGTTCCCTCTTCAATACCGACTATGACAATACCTGATTTATTTGCTTCCCGGATAACCGGGTCCCTGTCAAAAAAAAGGGCATATCCTGCTTCAACCGCAAGCACGGATGCCTGCACATCCTTCATTGAATCAATGGTTTTCAGGCCGACTGCCGGTAAATCAAAACGGAGATCCTGATTCGGTTTTCTCAGTTTTATCACCACAGTTTTTTCTTTGCCGAGGCTTCCGCCTCTGCGGATAGCCGCATCTGTTCCCTCAATGGCCTCTACAGCCAGGACCGTTCGATTACGCACCACCACACACTGACCGATATCGAGTTTGCCGATAGAGCGTGCTATTTCCCAGCCGAATTTAATGTCGCCCAGCTGATCCTTTGTCGGTTTTTTCTTGGTTAAAATGCCTTTTGGGAACAGGAGTTCGGGAACATAAGCGGTTGAGGAGACAACTTCAATGTTATCTTCTTCCAAACGGTCGGCCAAGGCACGCAGGATGGCATCATCCTGTTTGATATTTATCCTGTTCCAGAGTCCGAGTCCGGTAAGGTCAGGGCGTATATCCCGGAAAATGTTTGTTTTGGTAATTGTTCCGAGAAAAACCGTTTTCCGCACCTCTTCCTGCTTAAAGAAATTAATAATTTTACCAAGCTGTCCGAGTTTGACCCATTGAAACCCATCAACATATTCTGCAAGGGCTTCATCAGTTTCCCCCTCGTGCGCAGCGACAAAAACCTTTAATCCTTGATTCCGGGCGGCTTTGGCAAACAGCAGGGGGAACTGGCCTCCACCAGCAATAATACCGATTCTATTTGTTTTATCTTGTATCATGAATGTGCAGAATTTGAGCTGTGGAAAAAAGTTAAAGGGATAATTTCGAGAGTCTGATTATTTTCTCTCTGCCAGAGGGTGGTCAATCAGAATCACCAATTGTTCTGATCACCCCTTGCTTGCTGCTGCGGAAAAAGTCAATGAGCTGACTGACCGGTTCACAATCAGGAATTTCATTTTCTGTTTTTTCCAGGGCATCTTTTAAGAGTAAATCCGGGGTCATGAAGATAATTTTATACGCTTTGTCGAGCTTCTTGAGGGTTTCATTATCAAAGCCGTGGCGGCGTAATCCTATTTTATTAATGCCGGAAACCCGCATCTGTTTCCGGGTGCCGCTTACAATAATGAAAGGCGGAACATCCTTGCTTATGCCTGAATGACCGCCAATATATGAATAAGCGCCGACTCGTGAAAATTGATGGATGGCGACAAGACCGCCGATAATAGCGTGATCATCTATATAAATATGTCCTGCCATGGTGGCACCGTTTGCCAGTATGACTGAATTGCCGATAACACAGTCATGGGCTATATGGACATATCCCATGAGAAGATTGTTATTGCCGATGATTGTAATACCATTGCCGGTTACCGTTCCCCGGTGGATGGAGACATATTCCCTGATAATATTATTGTCACCGATGACAAGTTCGGTATCCTCCCCCTTATATTTCAGATCCTGAGGAGGAGCCCCTATGGTTGCAAACGGTCCGATCTCATTGCCTGAACCTATGGTTGTCGGTCCGGAAATAACCGTATGTGGCTTTATGGTGGTTTCACTGCCGATCTTAACCCCTTTTTCTATAATCACGTAGGGGCCGATCTTGACGGAACCGTCAAGTTCTGCAGCAGGATCAATGATAGCAGTAGGGTGTATATTCATTTTTATCACAAGTATATAAAGTTAAAAAAATAATTTATGCAAAAGCAGCCATAAATTCAGCCTCAGCAGCAACTTCATCGTTTACCTTGGCCTTTCCGTCCATCTTCCAGATTTTCCCTTTGTGTTTAAGGACCTCCATTTCATAGATGAGCTGGTCGCCCGGAACAACGGGACGGCGGAATCTTACCTTGTCTATACCGGCAAAGTAGATAAGTTTTTCACCCACCATTTCAGGGATTGAATAAAATGCCAGGATACCGCCGACCTGGGCCATACCTTCAAGGATCAGAACGCCAGGCATGATCGGTTCAGAGGGAAAATGTCCCTGAAAAAACGGTTCATTCATACTGACGTTTTTCAGGCCCACCAGACTTTTATATTTTTCACCCTCGAGTATTCTGTCAACAAGTAGAAAGGGATAACGGTGCGGCAGTAAACGTATTATTTCTTTAATGTCCAGCAGAGAAATATCATTTTCCATTCATGCTCTCCTTACTCTTTATTACAAAGTTATTTCAACGCTTATTTCGGGTTTGTCTTTGAAGAGTGATAAGATTTTAGATGTTATTTTTTTCTTCATCAGGGAATAGTTTGTCATAAATTTTTTCAATCTTTTTTTTGAGATCGCGCAGATCTCTGTAAATCTTCGGCAGTTTGCCAAAAATGGTGCTGGCCTTAAGCCAATCTTTGTGCGGTATCGTGGGAAATCCTGATACTACAGAACCTTTCGGCAGGTTTGAGTTTACTCCTGATCTGGCAGCGACCATTGAACCATCATCAAGATGG